>CAZIBZ010000085.1:0-4330 GCA_964537445.1 uncultured Dehalococcoidia bacterium
GTCCTTCTGGGAGGCGATCAACGATGACCTCGCCACGCCGAAGGCCCTTGCGAGTGCCTGGCGAATGGCCGACGACTCCGCTCTTTCGGGTCAACAGAGGCTCGGATTGCTGCTGGAGTTCGACCAGGTATTCGGGTTGGGCATCCGTGAATGGGTGAGTGAGTACATCGAAGTGCCGTCTCAGGTGAATCAACTAGCCGAGAGGCGAATTGGATTGCGGTCCGCTTCCGACTACTCCGGCGCGGACGGTCTTCGCGTCGAGGCCGGTGCCAAGGGGTTCGTTATCGAAGACGGTCTGGACTCGGATCCCGTCGTCTTACCAGTTCCCCACGGGGAGTCAGATGCGGTCACACGACTGGCGAGGGCAGTCGCCACGCCGAAAGTGGTTCCATCTCGCCTGAACGAACCGAACGAGTTGGACGTTTCGGTCATCGTCAATGCTGTCGGGTGGCAGGACGACGTTCGCCGCGTAGTTGACGATGCCCTCCAGCACCTGGGATCGTTGCGCGCCGAGGTCATCGCGATCGACAATGGAACGTTCGACGGGACCTGGGAAATGCTGGACACGATGGCCGTCACCGATGATCGGCTGAGGGTCGTGCACACTGACCACTTCCTCGGCGAGGCGCCCGCACGCAATATCGGTCTGAAGCTGGCTCGAGGTCGAGTTATCGTCGCGTTGGACACCAGCGTGGGCCTAGACGGCGACCTCTTCACCCCGATCCTTCACTGTCTGGAGGATCCCGAGGTTGGAATGATCGGGACGTGGGGCCTGATCACCGAGAATTTCAAGGACTTCGAAGAAGTCGAAGATGGCGTGGTCGATGCGCTGCAGGCCTACTGTTGCGCCTTCCGGCGCGAGGACCTGCGGAAGGTCGGCCTGATGGATGAGCGTTTCGTGTTCTACCGGAACCTCGACGTTGATTTCAGCTTCCAGTTCCGTGAACAGGGCTTCAAGGTTGTTGCTTCGTCAACGTTGCCAGTGAGCAGATACGTTCACCGTGTGTGGGAAGAACTGGCTCCGGATGAGCGCGAAAAGAAGAGCAAAAAGAATTGGGCGCGGTTCTTCGAGAAATACCACCACCGGGATGATCTGCTCGTAACGCCGGGGGCGACCGGGTACCAGCACCCCGAAGAGGGCGCCGGCAGCGATCACGACCACTAGCCCGACCGTTGATCCCGATGGCGGGGCAGGGATCAGGCGCGGTGTGCGTACTCCAACAAGGGGTCGGAGCCTTTGCGACCGCGCGTGCGGCGAGCAACTCCGGTCTTGATCGCCGCGGTTGCGACGGCGCGTGCGACCGTGGGGACCACCCGTTGGTTGAAGACGCTCGGAATGATGTATTCCTCGCTCAGGTCGCGAACGGGGACGATATTTGCCAACGCCTCGGCCGCCGCGAGCTTCATATCCTCGTTCACCGATGAGGCCCGAACGTCCAGGATCCCTCGGAAGAACCCTGGGAAGCATAGGACGTTGTTGATCTGGTTCTGGAAGTCAGAACGTCCGGTCGCCACGATGCGGGCGTAGGGTTCGGCCTCCATCGGATCGATCTCCGGGTCGGGGTTGGCCAGTGCGAAGACGATCGCGTCCGTGTTCATCCGGGCCAGGTCATTGGCCTGGAGGATCCCAGGGCCGGAGAGCCCCAGGTAGAAGTCCGCGCCATCCAACGCGTCTTTGATTTGCCCTTCGAATCCGCGAGGGTTCGTTTCCTCAGCGAGCCAAGTCTTCGCGGGGTTGTCTCCGAGGTCTTTCCGGTTTCTCGAGATCGGTCCCCGCGTGTCGTACACGATCAGATCCGAAAGCCCGGCGGCAGAAAGCATCCGAGCTGAGGCGACTCCGGCCGCGCCGGCACCGGTTTGGACCGCGCGGATCTGAGAGATATCCTTTCCAACGACTCGTAGCGCGTTCAACAGCGCCGCAACGACCACCACGGCGGTTCCGTGCTGGTCGTCGTGGAAGACGGGGACGGAGAGTTCCTCTTGCAGCCGCTCTTCGATCCAGAAGCAGCGCGGTGCAGAGATATCTTCAAGTTGTATCGCGCCGAACCCCACGGAGATGGCCTTCACCGTTCGCACGATCTCGTCCGGATCCTGTGTATCGAGAGCGATCGGCCAGGCGTCGATACCCGCGAATTCTTTGAACAGGACGGCTTTGCCCTCCATCACCGGTAGGGAAGCCTCCGGGCCGATATTGCCCAGGCCCAACACCGCGGTCCCGTCGGTCACCACCGCAACAGCGTTCGACTTTGCCGTGAGCGCCCATACCGCATCTTTGTTCGTGTGGATGTAGGACGAAACGCGCCCGACCCCCGGCGTATACGTGAGAGAGAGGTCACGACGCGTCTTCACCGGTGACTTGGCCTGCATCGCGATCTTTCCGCCGAGGTGGGCGAGGAAAGTGGGGTCGGAGACCGCGATAACACGAGCGGACGGGAGCTTGCGGAGGGAAGCAACGATCTCCTGACCGTGATCCGAATCCTGGACGTTCATCGTCAGGTCTCGGACGATCCGGCCTCGGCTGGACCGAACGAGGTCAACGGCAGTTATGTCACCGCCCACCTCGCCGATGTGAGTCGTGACCTTCCCGAGCATGCCGACGTTGTTGGTGTACTCGAGCCGGACCGTGATCGTATAGCCCGGCGCGCGGTAGTGCTGCGCCACTTTTGATGCCCCTTCCTTGGGTTCAGTGTACGAAGCGAGACCCGAGATAGCGGGGTCTCGCTAGAATTCCAAGACGCTGTTCTAAAGCGCCCTGACGGCCTCCGTGGCCGCGTCGATAATCTCTACGTTGTCCAGCGCTTTCTGCACCAGCGCCCAGATATCCAGGGAATCTTCGGCTCGTTCTGCCGAGGCCGGTGTGGAGCGCAGGACCGGGTGGGCGGGGACGAAGAGTGAGCAGCAGTCCTCGTCGGGTTCTATCGAGATGTCGTATGTGGCGATGGTGCGCGCCTGGTCGATGATTTCGACCTTGTCCATGCCGATCAACGGTCGGAGTACGGGCATGTCGCGGACGCGTCGATCGTTGCGATATTTTCCATCGTCTGACTCGCCACCTGGCCGACGCTCTCCCCACTCACCAGCGAAATGGCTCCTTCGCGCTTCGCAATCTCTCCGGCAATCCGGATCATGAAACGTCGGTAGATCACAACCCGGTAGGCGGCAGGGACGGCCGCGATGATCTCCCGCTGGACATCTGCGAACGGGACCAGGAAGAGGCGAGATCTGGACTGAAACCGGTCCAACAGCTGTACAAGCCGGATCGCCTTTTCGCGTGAGGATGCGTCGACAAGCGGAAAGCTATGAAAGTGAACGAACGTTACCGGGCATCCACGGCGCATCATCCGGGCGGCGGCAACGGGAGAGTCGATCCCGCCCGAAAGGAGCGCGGCAACGTGGCCGGATGATCCGACCGGGAGACCGCCGGGGCCCGGTTCGGGGTCGGAGTACACGTACGACGCCTTCGGCCGTACGTCGACATGAATCGTTAGATCCGCGTCTTTGAGATCGACTCGGGCGTCGGTGAATCCTTGGACGAAGCTCCCGAGTTCGGCGTTCAACTCCGGAGAAGTGAGGTGGAATGTCTTGTCGGCGCGATTCGAGGCGATCCGGAAGGTCGAAAACGAGCGTTCCTGACGGTCGACAAAGTCCCTGACTCCAACCTTTAGACCTTCGACCTCGCGATCAACTTCGTGGGCAAAAGCATACCGCGCTATGCCGTATGTCGTTGCTATGGCCTCGCGGATCTGTTCTCGGGAAGCGTCATCCGGGGCAGTGACGACCAGTTGGCCCTGATCCGCGCGAACACGGGAGCCAGGCACGGCTGAGAGCGCCCGCTTAAGGTTGCCGACGAGTTGGTTGACGAACGCAGGGCGATTCTTTCCCTTCAGCCCGACCTCGTGATACCGAACCAGAATCTGCATGGTTTCCTTGCTGCCCCGTTGCTCGCGGTTTCAAGTCGAAACTTATCCTAAGTGGCTATGGCGCGGGTTGGCCGGAGGCGGCGGTGTCCTTGACACGCATCTGAGGGCGGTCGTATCGTCGGCCTACCTAGCAAGTGCCGCCACATGAGTGGCCGATACCATGTGCGAAGGAGTGGGGGAATGGCTGAAAAAGATCCTGTAACCGGTTACGAGTTTACCGACTCCGAAGTGACGCAGATCGATGAGGGTAACCCTCGAAGCGGAACCAAATTCCGTCATGAGGGCAAGTGGTACTACTTCAAGAGCATCTCAGAACGCCAGAAGTTCATCGGGAACCCGGATGCCTACATCGGTGGTGGTGAAAGCGGCCAGGGCGGAAACGACTGACGGTCACCCACATCTGTCGAACA
>CAZIBZ010000086.1:0-7544 GCA_964537445.1 uncultured Dehalococcoidia bacterium
GATCGACGTCGAGCTTCGCGGGAGCGGGATCACGCACGAGTACCACTCCTACGCCGGAGCGGGACACGCCTACATGGATCACACCAACCCGCAGCGATACAACGAAGCCGCCGCCCAGGCCAGCTGGCCCATCGCGCTCCGGTTCCTCACGAGACACCTCGGCGGATAGCGGCTCCGCCGATGGACTATGGCTCTCCGGGCTGATCGGCTCTTACCGTGACGACCACGCGCCTTCGCGCCGCCCTCGCGCTCGTCTCCTTGGCCCTGCTCTTTGTATCGATGGCCGCATGGGTCAATCTCGGAGTCATGAGCGCCGGTACGGCGCTCGTTGGTTCGTTGGTGGCGTGGGGAGGCTCCCGCTTTGTCGGATACCGTGAGGCGGAGACGTGGCAGTGGGATGTTGCCTTCACCGGGCGGGACGTCGGATTGACGATGATCCTCGTGGCCGGTCTCGGCTTTCTGTTTTTCGCGACCCGCCAACTGTAGGAACCATCCAGGCCAGGGGTTACCTGGTTCGACCATCGCCCGAACTCCTTGCCGGATGGTAATCTCCGGTCGTGTCGAGCACTCGGTATCTGGCCATCGCCGCCCTGTTTGGCGTCCCCGCGGGTTTTCTCTTACTCGTCTACGCCTTGTTCTTCAATGCCGATGACGGCGTCAGCCCCTTCATCCTGCTGCCGATCCTCATCCTCACTCCGTTGACCCTCTCGACCACGGTCATGGGCCTCGTGAAAGCGGCGAAGGAACAGAGGAGCCGCGACCAATGAGCCAACGTGACCCGCTCGGGGGGCTTTTCTCCACCACGCTGAGATCCTCGCTGGAGGAACGATGATCTACTTCGTTGAACCGCCGGCCGGGACCGCTCAGATCGAGATCGACTGTCCACACGACCTCCACGAGCAGGAGGCGATCTTCGTCGACCCATCCTCGGCCACGGAGATAGAGGATTCGCCCGCAGGCCCTGGCTATCGGTTCCAGCGCGTCCCGTGCGCCGGGGTCGACGGCCCACCGGGGCTCATCGATTTCGACCTCCACGGGTCCGTGGTCTTGAACGTCCGGATCTCCGACCCGCCCCTCGAATACGACGGCGACCCGTCGCCCAGCCTGTACCCGATCCTCTATCGAGGGGGCGAGTAGCTCTCAAGAAGGCACCGGTCACCCCGCCTCTTGTATCCTCTGCCGATGAGCACCGAAGAAAACCCCCGTTTCCTGGTCTTCTCGCGGATGCGGAATCATTTCGCAAATGTCATGTCCCAATCGGATTTATCGGGGTCGTCGGACACCCAAACCGACAACCCCGAGGAGACCGCCGCGCTTCGAGAGCTGCTGACGAAGGCAGCCGAATCGCCGTCGAACGTGCCCGCGGTCCTGGGGAGCATCGCTGCCAGCCCCGAGGAGGCCGCGCGGCTCGAAGCCGTCGTGAACGCCGTCCTCTGGGCAGCCACCGACGCCTTCGTTCACTGGATGGAAGCGATGGACAAGGCGGTCCGGGACGATATCTCGGACGCGTTCGAAGACCTGATGCAGCAGTCCACTTTCACGCCGCCGCCAGTCTCCTAAACGGACTCGCTCGCCTTCGCCAGAAGCCCACCGATCTCTGGTTCCAGATCGTTGGTGTTGGATGGCTCATCATCGGCGGCATTTTTTTTCTTTGGGCACTCATCGGTCTGTACTTTTGGGCCACCTTCGGCGGATTCTACCCGGTCACCGATTTCTTCATCCTCTCTGCCATTGTGTCGATCGGGTCGATTCAGGTGTTCAACGGATACGCGCTCCTGCGTCGTCGTCCGGTGGCACGCCTGCCGGTCATCGTGATGTCGTTGATTCTTCTGATCCCTTCCGCGGCCCTGATACTGGCTTTCGGCATCGGTCTCTTGCCTTCGTCCGTCGTGTTCGCCAGCCTGTGGCTCATGCTGTCCAGACGTGGCGGCGTGGCGTTTCAGGCCTATACAGCGACCCGTCGGAGACGCTGACCCGGCACTGAGGCAAACCCCGGAAATCAGGAAGACGGGCAGCGATTGGCAGGATTCCGGCGGGGGAAGCCGGGCTATAGACCGCGTGGCGCTCCGCTGTTGCGTTCTCCGTGAGTTGCCGCCGGTCTGGCACGACGTCTTCGGTCGTGAATTGCATCACCTCTTTTGTGGCTAGATTCTCGGTCCGATGGCTGGTTCTAGGTTCGACTCTCATGTCAGATTTCACTGCCGTCGCCCGCCGGAGATATCGAGGGAGAGTTGACGGGTCATTTGGCTACACTCCTCGCGCAATCAATGGGGGGTGGGTAGATGACGACGGACGAAGAACGGGCAGAGGTGGCCCGCGATGTCGAGTCCCTTCGCAGTGCGCTGTCCACGGGGCAGCTGATGTTTTCCAAGATCAAGGCGGCATACCTTCGTCGCGCGACAGAGATCGCGGTGTCCCAACCATCAACGGCTGGCGGGCTGAACCAGGTCGTCAGGCAACTCGACGACACCGAGCGGGCCTTGACCGAGGCTGCAACGAGGGCCGACATCCTGATTACGGCCGTCACTGGGTTCGGCACCCCGGAACAGCCCGAGTAGGGGCTCGATCTCGGGATCGGCCAGCTCTTCTTTGAGGGATCGCGGGCTCTCGTTCGCGCAGTCGCGGCTCATCGGATCGCCAGTTCGACGGAGGTGACGGCATTCAGGTCGCGGCGTCCTGCGCTGCGGAGGGCCTTGTGCACCGCCTTCATGGCGGTGGTTGCCCACACGTCGAAACGGTCCGGCCCCAAGTAGACGGTGTAACCCTTCACTGCTAGGTTCCCTCCGTTATGGAAGTGACTTCCAACATGCCTCCGGCGGTCGCTGCGGTCCTCATTCCGCTCTCGCTCGCACTCCTTGCTGGCAGCGTTGTCCTACTCGCGAGTCCATTGACGGTCTTTCGCGCGGTCGTTCGCTTTCAATACCGTCTTGGTGGGTCGTACTGGGACATGGATGGGCATTACAAGGCGAGGACCGATAGGCAGCTCGACCTCATCGAGCGACGGGCGCCTAGGTACGGCGATTCCATGGTCCGGTACGCGCGTTGTCTCGCCGCCTTCTTCATCGTCTTCATCGTGGTGTTCACAGCACTCACCGGGTATGCGTTGTTCGCAGGCAGCCCGGACTAGGCGGCATTCGACGCCATGACCGAACCAAACCGAGACCCCCACTACTGGCGCTGGTCGGCAATTCGCTTCGTTCTTGTCGTGCTCGTGGTCGGCTATCTGGGTGCAAGGGACGCCCCTCTCTGGTTCCACCTCGTCTGGGTGCCGGTTGTCGCGTCGGGTTGGGTGACCGCAGCGGTCGTCATACGACGCTGGAAGCGCTTGCACTAGGCCGCGTCCTCGATCCCGAGGTACTGCGCGAGCGCGGCGCGGACGCGGTCCTGCAACGTGACGCGGCGGCGGAAGGCTTCGATCTTCACCGCGGTACCCAGGTCCTCCGGTACGCGGACGTTGAGGGCCATGACCGGGGTTTCCAATTGCGCCCCGTGTAACACGATCGTTACCTCCGCGTAACCTCCGCGTCACGCCCCCCGGCCTAACTTGTTCCGTCGTCCGTTCGCGGGCGGCTAGTTGCCGTTTTATCACCAGCCGGAGGGGCGGAATGGACACAGGAGATACCACTTGGATCCTCGTGGCGTCAGCGATGGTATTGCTGATGACCCCGGGGCTGGCCTTCTTCTACGGAGGTTTGGCGCGGGCGAAGAACGCAAGCGCCACGATCATGCACAGCTTCATGACGATCGCGATCGTCAGCGTCGTCTGGGTGCTCTGGGGCTACACGCTCGCGTTCGGTCCTGACGTCGGTGGCTTCGTCGGTGGCCTCGATTTCCTTGGCCTGAGCGGCGTTTCAGCCACTGAGTCCACGCTTGGTCTGACCATCCCGGATCAGCTATTCATGATGTTCCAGGGGATGTTTGCCATCATCACTCCCGCCCTGATCACCGGGGCCTTCGCCGAGCGGATGAAGTTCCCGGCATTCGTCATCTTCGTTGTCGCATGGGTGACGATCGTCTACGCACCCGTGGCCCACTGGGTCTGGGGTGGCGGCTGGCTGGGCGAACTCGGAGCGTTGGACTACGCCGGTGGAACGGTCGTCCATATCAACTCCGGCGTCGCGGCGCTCGCGGCCGCGCTCATCTTCGGCCGCAGGCTCGGCTTCGGTCGTGAGCCCATGGAGCCCCACAACGTACCGTTCGTCGTCCTCGGCGCGGGGCTACTCTGGTTCGGCTGGTTCGGGTTCAATGCCGGGAGCGCGCTCATGGCCGACGGGAATGCGGTCAACGCGTTCGTCGTCACCAACACCGCCGCCGGTGCGGGCGCGTTGGCCTGGGTCACCATGGGTTGGTTCTTCGCCAAGAAGCCAAGTGTCGTCGGAGCCGCTTCTGGCGCCGTCGCCGGGCTCGTGGCCATTACCCCTGCCGCCGGGTTCGTCGGCGCGATTCCGGCGATCGTCATCGGCCTCGGCGCAGGCGTCATCTGTTACTCGGCCCTCCAGGTCGCGTTCCGGTTGAGGATCGACGACGCACTCGCAGTCTGGGGCGTCCACGGGATGGGCGGCACGTGGGGTGCACTGGCAACGGGCCTGTTCGTCGGCGTTGGCTTCTCCGCGTTGCCGGACGGCACAGGGCGCCTCGAACAGGTCGGGGTTCAGCTCGTCGGGATCGGAGCGACTTGGGTCTGGACCTTCGTCCTCACCGCCGCGATTCTCTTTGCCTTGAAGTACACCATCGGGATCCGCGTTTCGGAGGAAGATGAAGAGGCGGGATTGGACATCGCAGAACACGCCGAACCCGCATACAGGCTGACCTAGGCGTCGCCGGAAGGGATCCAGAGCCATGAAAAAGATAGAAGCGATTATCCGGCCGGAGCGTATGACCGCTGTCAAGGACGCCCTCGCCGAGGCGGGGTTCAGCGGCCTGAACACCGTCCAAATCATGGGACGCGGCGTACAGCGTGGGATCGTCCACCAGGGTCGAGGCGGAGTCTCCGTCTCGGTCGACATGCTGCCCAAGACGAAGGTGGAGTTGGTCGTTCTCGACGACCAGCTCGATGGGGCCCTCGAAATCATCATCGATGCCTCGCGCACCGGTGAGATCGGCGACGGGAAGATCTTCATCAGCCCGGTCGACGACGCCGTCCGCGTCCGTACTGGTGAACGAGGAGACGCGGTCGTCTAACGGCCCGACCGCTACGACAGGCAATTAAGACCGGGTCGCCACGGAATGTCGTGGCGGCCCGGTCGCTCGTTTTGACCCCGTGAGAGCCCGTAACTATAGTTTGCTGCCGGTTGCCTCATCGCTCTTCCAAATTATTGGCAACGGGACCGTGCGAAAAGACAGTGGAGGAAATCTCGACATCATGACGACTGCGCAAGAGCCGTTTGATCGCATTGATATAGCCAGGGCCAAAGAGCTCATCGACGGCGGAACCGTCGCGCTCATCGATGTTCGCGAACAGAATGAGTGGGACGAGGGGTACATTTCCGGCGCGGAGCGCATCTCGGTCAACGACATCATCAACATGAGCCGGGCGGCCGATATCCCGAAGGACCGGCCGGTCGTCTTTTACTGTGCCGCCGGAGTCCGGTCCGCTCTCGCCGCGGAGCTCGCGGCCTCCATCGGGACCCCGGGCCCCTTGTACAACATGGAGGGCGGGATGGAGGCCTGGCGATCCGCGTCCCTCCCGGTCGCACAGGACTGACCGCTCCGCCGATCGATCTCCAACATCGGAGCGTTTCCCGATGAATCATGCTGACGGCGGACTCAGGGACGTCGTCGGCATCGGCAATGCCATCGTCGACGTGCTCACCCGCGCCGATGACTCACTTCTCGACGACCTCGGCCTCGCCAAGGGATCGATGACGCTCATCAACGCGGATCAGGCGGGAAGCATGTACGGGTCCATGGGACCGTCGGTCGAGCGCTCGGGAGGATCGGTCGGCAATACGATGGCCGGTATCGCAGGCTTGGGCGGCACCGGTTCGTACATCGGCAAGCTCCACGACGACGACTTCGGCGCCGTGTTCCGGCACGATCTTTCCACCCTCGGCATCGAGATGGACGGCCAACTCGCAACGGAGGGCCCGCCCACGGCCCGGTGCCTGATCGTCGTCACGCCGGACGGCCAGCGCTCGATGGCCACGCACCTGGGCGCATGCGTCGAACTCGGACCGGACGACATCGACCCCGCCGTGATCCAGCGCCATCAGGTCACGTACCTCGAGGGCTACCTCTGGGACCTCCCACGGGCAAAGGAGGCGATGGTCCGCGCCGCCCGGTATGCACAGGCGGCCGGACGCCAGGTCGCGCTGACCCTCTCCGACCCTTTCTGCGTCGAACGCCACCGGGAATCCTTCGTCGAGTTGATCCGCGACCACGTCGACGTTCTCTTCGCGAACGAACAGGAGATCGTCAGCCTGTACGAGGCAGACGGTTTCGACGCAGCGCTCCAGGAAGTACGGCACAACGCCGGTATCGCCGCGCTCACCCGCAGCGAGAAGGGCTCTGTCATTGTCGCCAGCGATGAAGTCCACATCGTGGACGCCATCCCCATCGACGAGGTCGTTGATACCACGGGAGCGGGCGACCTTTTCGCTGCGGGGTTCTTGTTTGGCCTGACGCATGGTCACGATCTGGCAACCAGCGGGCGCATCGGATCGATCGCCGCCGCCGAGATCATCGGCCACATCGGTGCACGCCCGGACGTCGATCTCAGGACACTCGTTGAAGAGGCCATCTGAGCCGTTCGCGATAAACACGGGGGCCGTGATCCGATGGCCCCACTGCGGGTAACCGCGGCATGCGCAACGCCTACAATGGAGACTGGGAGACTGCTCACCCGAGCCCCCAGATTCGTTTCTTTGAAAGGACTACCCCTGCATGACCGCGTCCCAGATCGAGAGTGACGTCGCCGACCTTTCGCTGGCCCCGGAAGGCGTGAAAAGGACCGAGTGGGCTGAGCGTGAGATGCCCGTGCTGCGTCTCATCCGAGAGCAGTTCCGCAGGGACCGACCGCTGGAGGGCCAACGGCTCGCCGCTTGTCTCCATGTCACCTCGGAGACCGCCAACCTGGCCATCACGTTGAAGGCGGGTGGCGCGGATGTACGGCTGTGCGCGTCGAACCCGCTCTCGACCCAGGATGACGTCGCCGCCGCCCTGGTCGCCGAATACGGCATCCCGGTCTTCGCGATAAAGGGCGAGGACACCGACACTTATTACAAGCACCTCAACCAGGCACTCGACCACAGCCCAACGATGACCATGGACGACGGTGCCGATCTCGTCGCCGCGGTCCATGGAAACCGGACCGATCTTGCCGCGGGCATCCGTGGTGGTACCGAGGAGACGACCACCGGAGTCATCCGGCTCCGGAGCCTTGCCCAACAGGGCAAGCTCCTCTACCCGATCATCGCCGTCAACGACGCCGACACGAAGCACCTTTTCGACAATCGTTATGGAACTGGCCAGTCAACGCTGGACGGGATCACCCGCGCCACGAACATCCTCTGGGCGGGCAAGACCGTCGTCATCGTCGGTTACGG
>CAZIBZ010000087.1:0-2873 GCA_964537445.1 uncultured Dehalococcoidia bacterium
CAGGACCACGGGGAACGCCATGACGAACCCGCCCCAGAGGGCGACCTTCATCCGGACGCTTACGCCCTCAAGGACGCGGAGTTGCGTCACCGTGACGTCGTCTGGGAAGGGGATCAGCAAGACCTCCACGAGGTTGTTCCCGAAGTAGAACGCCACTATCGCGGCGAGTGCCACCGCGATCATGGATTTGGCCAGGCGGTTACGGAGTTCGGTGAGGTGCCCTGCGAGGGGCATCGAAATCGGTGAACCGTCCCCGGGAGAGGTCAATCGACGCGATCCTCAGCCGAGGTCCGTGCACCATCGGAACCTTCCGGCTCCCTCACTGCTTTGAGCGAATTCTCGGCTTCGTCTTCCCCTTCGCGGAGCACGTTTCGGGCATCGCGGAAGACCTGAGTTTCCTTCCCCACCGCTGATTGGACATCCCGCTCGATCTGCTTGAAGTCGGGGGTCTCTTCTTCCAGTTGAGACTGGAGGTCATCTTTCACGGAATTGATTGTTCGCCGCATACTTGCGACAAACTTCGCGATCTGGTTCGCGAATTCGACCGCCTTTTGCGGCCCGACCAGCATGACGGTTAAGGCAAGCAAAAAGACCAACTCGAGCCCGCCGATGTTGAGGAAATCCATCTAGCCGCCCTTGATCTTCAGCCTAGCATTCAGGTTGGTCAACGGATGGGTCCCGAGTGTTGGCGGCTTTCCAACCGTTCCGGCCCCAATCTATGATGACCCTCCGGTAACGGTGGACACGGACGGAGGCGAAACGCAGACTTGGACTTCCTAGATGACAACGTCCTCAGCCTCGTCATTCTGATTCCTTTCGCCGCCGCTCTCACACTCGTTCTCGTTCCCACCCGTCAAGTGATCGCCGTTCGCAGCGTTGCGACTGGGGCGACGGGCGCGACCTTCGCTCTATCCGTTTATCTGGCGCTTCGCCACGGCCTCGGCGCGCCGGAGGGCGCCGAGTTCTGGCCTTTGGTCAAATATTCGTGGCTCCCCGACCTTGGGATCTCCTTCCAACTTGGAACAGACGGCATCAGCGTGTTGCTGATCCTCTTGAACGGCATCGTCGCGCTGGCGGGGGTCATCGTCGCTTGGCGGATCCCATATCGTGGCAAGGATTTCTACGTCCTGTTCCTGTTGCTTGTGACCGGTGTATTCGGCGTCTTCGCGTCGCTTGACCTGTTCTTCTTCTTCTTCTTTTACGAGCTTGCGGTGATTCCCATGTACCTGCTCATCGGTGTGTGGGGCAGTTCGACCGACTTCGGAACGTTCCTCCGGACAAAGGAATACGGGGCGATGAAGCTGGTGATCTTCCTCAGCCTCGGTAGTGTCCTCGTCTGGATCGCGATGATCGCCCTCTACACGGAGGCGTCCCAACCGACCTTCGACTTCCTCTCGCTCCAGGACGAAACCTTCTCCCTCAACTTCCAGAAGGTAATCTTCCCGCTCTTCGCAATCGGGTTTGGTGTTCTCGCTGGGCTTTGGCCGTTCCACACCTGGTCACCGGACGGTCACGTTGCAGCTCCGACGCCGGTCAGCATGCTCCACGCCGGCGTTCTCATGAAGCTCGGCGCGTACGGGATATTGCGGATCGGGATGGAACTCCTGCCGGAGGGCGCGCAGTTCTGGATGCCCGCCCTCATCGTCCTTGGCACGATCAACGTCGTCTATGGTGCCGTCTCTGCAATGGCCCAGCGCGACCTGAAGTACGTGATCGGCTACTCCAGCGTCAGCCACATGGGGTACGTGATCATGGGCCTTGCCACGCTTGATCAGCTGGGGGTCAACGGGGCCGTGTTACAGATGTTCTCGCACGGCATCATGACCGCCCTCTTCTTCGTTCTCGTGGGGGCGATCTACGACCGGACCCACCTGCGGGACATCGACGTCCTGGAGGGTCTCGCGAAGCGGATGGGCACCACCGCTAGCCTCTTCGCGGTCGCCGGCCTTGCGTCGCTCGGGTTGCCGGGGCTGAGCGGGTTCGTCGCAGAACTCCTCGTGTTCATCGGCGCGTTCAGGACGTACCCCATCGTCGGTGTGCTGGGGGTATTCGCCGCGGCGCTTACCGCCGTCTACATCCTCCGGCTCATGGCGAAGGTGTTCTTCGGCCCGATCAACGAGCGTTGGCAGGGCCTCACGGACCTCTCACGCACCGAAACGGCCTCTGCGCTGCTGCTGGTCGTATTCATCGTCGCCATAGGCGTTTGGCCGTTCCCGTGGATCGACCTCATCGACCCCAGCATCGGGTCGCTGCTGGGTCGGATGGGGTGAGGCGTGACGCCCGAAAATCCAGCGATTTGAATCTGATTGACACTCAATAATGGCCCCTCATAGACTGGCAACACCCTCAGGGCCCGAAGAATGCTAGAAGAGTACGTCTTCAATTACACGGCGGTGTTCGCCGCCGCCGGATTTGGGTTCGTCGGGATCGGCTCAACGTTCCTACTTTCGCGGCTGCTGGCGCCCAGGCGCATGTCGCCGTTGTCGGGGATCGTCTACGAATGCGGGATCATCCCGTCTGGCGAGGGTCGTACGCAGTACAACATGCGGTACTACCTGTTCGCTCTCTTTTTCCTCATCTTCGCGGTCGAGACGGTGTTCCTGTTCCCGTGGGCTCTCGTCTTCCTGGATCTTCCCCCGTTCGTTTTCTACGAGATGCTTGTATTCATCGCGATCTTGTTCTTTGGGCTCGTGTACGCCTGGAGAAAGGGAGTGCTCCAGTGGCGCTAGACTCGCTTGACGGTTTGCCCCTCTCAACGACCCCGGCTGAATCGACGCCGGAAACTAGGTCCGTTCTCCAAACGGTGCAAGTCCACCAGAAATCTGGGCTCTCCGGGGTCGTGACGCTCAAGAGCGAGCAGCTTTTCGCGATGG
>CAZIBZ010000088.1:0-5783 GCA_964537445.1 uncultured Dehalococcoidia bacterium
CCGCTCCTGGACGCGGAGCATGGCGATCTTGATGACCTCGGCGGCGGTGCCCTGGACGGGCAGGTTGATGGCCATCCGCTCGGCCGCGGCCCGGACGTTCGGGTTGCCCGCGTGGACTTCCGGAAGGTACCGGCGCCGGCCCAGGATTGTCTGAACGTACCCGAATTCGCGGGCGTGGTCGATCGTGTCTCGCATGTACTGCTGGACCCTCGGGTACCGTTCGAAGTACCCGGCGATGAAAGTGTCGGCTTCCTCGCGCGGGATCTCCAGACGGGCCGCGAGCCCGAACCCGCTCATGCCGTACGCGATTCCGAAGTTGACGGCTTTGGCGATGCGGCGGTGCTCCATGGTGACGTCGGCGAGATCGACACCCATGACACGCGATGCCGTCGAGGCGTGGATATCTTCGCCCGACGCGAATGCCTCCCTAAGGCCAGGGTCGTCCGACAATTGAGCCAGGACTCGTAACTCGATCTGGGAGTAGTCGGCGCCGATAAGTACCGAGCCCTCCGGAGCGACGAACCCGGACCTGATCCGCTTCCCGGTCTGGGTTCGGATCGGGATGTTCTGAAGGTTTGGATCGCTGGAAGAAATCCGGCCGGTTGCCGAACCGGTCTGGTGAAAGCTCGTGTGGATCCTGCCGGTCCGCTGGTTCACCAATCCCGGCAGCGCGTCAAGATAGGTCGAGACCAGCTTCGACAACTCTCGATACTCGAGCACGCGGACGACGACGCCCGTCGGGTCCTCGTCTTTGAGCCCCTCTAGGACCGAGGCGTCGGTCGAATAGCCGGTCTGGGTCTTCCGGCCGTGCTTCAATCCCAGCTTGTCGAATAAGATTTCGCCGAGCTGTTTCGGCGAATTGATGTTGAACTCGGAAGGCCCACCGTTCTCTCTGACTCGCTCATAGATGTCTTGCTCCATCCCGTCCATCTGAGCGTGTAGCGTTCGGCCCATTTCTTGCAGAATACCGACGTCTACCAGGATCCCGTTCCGTTCCACTCGGGCGAGGACCGGTGCGAGCGCCATCTCTAGGTCGGTGAAGAGGCCAATCTGGCTCTGGGCTTCCAGTTGGGACGCGAACACTTGGTACATCTCGAGCAGATATGCGGCGACCCGGCCTGAGTAGCCGGCCGCCTCAGCGGCTGGGAGAGATTCGAACGGAACCGCCTTGCGGCCGCTGCCGAGCAGTTGTGCCACGGTTGGCAACTCCTCCCCGAGTTCGGACATCGCGAGGGGGACGAGACCGACGTTCGGCTTCCCGAGAAGGTGGGCGGCGACCGAGGAGTCCCACAGGTGGCCGCCGAGATCCCCTCCCATGTTCCCGACGGGCGTCAGGGATTCACGCGCGACGTGAACGACGGTGGCGCGTGAGTTCGATGCGAGGAACGGCGTCAGTTCCGCGTGCGCGGCGTCCGGGGTGAGCGTCCCGTCAGAACCGTCGAGGTCGGGCAGGAGCTGCGCCTGGTGGTGCAGGGGGACGTAGATCGCCTTGCCGTCCTCCCACGCCAGTGCAACGCCGACCGGTTCGGCATCGACGAGCCTGGCGCCCGTAGCGACGGGGGTGGTTATCGCGACCGCCCGTGCCTGCGAAGCATCCTGGAGAGCACTGGCAAGCTGCTCACGCGAACCGATGACGGTGACATCAACCTCAGTGCGCGGCGCTGAGTCCAATCGAGTCTCGGCGGTTGGACCATTGGTCGAGAGCGTGGGTTGCGAGGCGGGAGAAGGCGGTTGCAGGAAAGGAGGCAAGCGTCCGATGAGACTGGTGAACTCCAGCTCGCGGAACAGGTTCACGATCTCGCCGCGGTCGAACCGATCGGTCCACCGAAGGTCCTCAAAGTCGAGCGGAAGGGAGAGGTCGGTCACGATCGTCGCGAGGTCCAACCCGAGCCGCGCCAGGTCCTCCCCGGCGCGGAGCTGCTCGCGCGCCCGGTCGGGGGTCACTTCTTCGAGGTGATCGTAGATACTCGCGACGGTCCCGAACTGTTGGAGGGCCGCGGTCGCGGTCTTGGCGCCGACGCCGGTGACGCCGGGGATGTTGTCGGACGTGTCTCCCTGGATGGCTTTCAAGTGGGCAATCTGGTCGGGTTCGAGCCCGTATCGTTCTCGGACGGCGGCCATGTCGAACAAGGATTCCGCCTGAGCCCCTCGCTGAAGGAGTACTGAGACCGAAGGCGTTACGAGCTGCATCGTATCCGTGTCGCCGGTCACGATGATCGTGCGCAAGCCGTGTTCGGTTGCGCGCGCGGCCATGCAGCCGAGCACGTCGTCGGCCTCGAACCCTTCCAGCTCGAAAATCGGCAGGCCGAGCTTCTCGACGACCTCGCGTATCCGGCCGAACTGGTCGCGCATCACGTCCGGCATGGGCGGACGTTGGGCCTTGTATTCGGCGAAACTCCGGTGTCGGAACGTGGGCGTCGGTAGGTCGAACGCCACCGCGGCGTGGGCGGGCCTGTACTGAGTAACAGTCTTGATGACCGATGCGGCGAACCCGTAGACGGCGGCAGTCTGCTCCCCGGTTTGCGATACCGAGAGATCAGTGCGGATCGCGTGGAAGGCGCGGTGGAAGAGGGCGTGCCCGTCGAACAGGACGAGAAGCGTCTCGTCCATCTTTGTTGCGGGATCTGGCGACGTCATGCCTGGCTAGCCCCCAAGAGATACCACCCCGGTCGGTATGGTACCCGCCGACAGTGGTTCGGATCCTCGGCGACGGGAAAGGCGTTAAGCCTTGGCCCCGACTGGCTCGTATTGTTCCGGCACCGTGTCAGAGAGGTTGTCGAGCTCTGGGTTCTTGCGGCTTCTCAGTGCCGGGAACAACAACAGTGTGAGCATCCCGGCCGCCGCGCAGATCGCTCCGGACCAAGCTGTTGCCGGCGGAGTTCCGATCATCTCCGCCGCAACGCCCAGCGAAATGATCCCGAGTGGAGACATCCCGAAGATGATGAACCGGACGCTCATCACGCGTCCCCGCAGCCGGTCCGGGACCAGCACCTGGAGCAGCGCGAAGTTTGCCGTCATCAACATCTGGAAGAAGAATCCGACCAACAGTGCCATCGAGAGGGAGAGCCACAGCGCGGTAGACAGCGAGAACAGGACGATGAACACACCCATGCCGACGACACCTGCCGCGAGTGCGAACCGCATCTGACCCAGACCGGTGAAGCGGGCGACCAGCAGGGACCCGGCGATCGCGCCGACCCCGCCGGCGGTGCCGAGGTACCCGAGCCCGAGTTCGGGCATGTTCAAGACTTCGTCCGCGAACACGGGTAGCACGGTCTGATATGGCATGCCGAACACGACGGCAACGAACCCGAGGGCCATCAGTCCCAGCAGGATCTCCCGTTGTCGTATGTAGACCATGCCCTCGGCGATGCTGCCGAAAATCGACCCATGAGTTTGCCCGTGACTCATGGCATCCTGGCGAGGCTTCAACAGGAAGAACAGCGGCAGGGCTGCCGCGACGCTGCCGGCGGCCGCAAAGAACGCGACACCCGGCACGAACGCCGCGAGCAGTGCGCCGGCAGCGAAGGGGCCAAGCAGTTGCGCACCGCTGAACACCATCGACGAGAGAGCTACACCATTGGCGATGTCGTTCGGGGGGACGAGGCTGGGAACCATGGCCGCCCGCGCTGGGAACGCCAGGGCGAAGTTGATGCCGTTGATCGTGGCAAGAATTATGAGATGGAGGAAGGTCACCGTCTCGGTCACAACCAGCAAAGCGAGCACGACCAGCGTCAATAGGTTCACGAATTCGGCGATGATCAGGATCGCCTTTCGGTCGAACCGGTCCGCCATCACGCCGCCGAAGACGGACAGGACGAGCGAAGGGACCTGCGAGGCGGCGGCAACGGCGGTCACCTGGAAGGGCGACGCGGTCATATCGAAGACCAGCCAACCGCGGGCGATGATCAGCATGAAAAACGACGTGATCGAGAGCAGCGAGCCGAGCCAGTAGTAGGTATAGCTGGAACTTCTGAAGGCGCGGAAGGGGTTCGAACTCCCACCATCTCTGCCTTCTGGCGTCCGACCGTTTCCGCCGAACGGCGTACCTCCGTTCTCGGAAGGGCTAGAGGGGGTTCGGTCAGGGGGCGAAGATTCTCGTTGTTCAGTCGTCGAGTCAGCGTTGCTCACGGGCTACCTTTGTCAACCTACGGGAACGAGGGAATCAGCCAGCCCAGAGCCCGACCCGGGACGCGGAAACGTAAGGGGAGAGAGACTAGGGGCAAAATCAGCGTTAAGTATACTTCGACACTCTTCGAAGTGTTGCTTCAGGCTCGCTCGTGTTCCTTCGCCAGGTCCCACAGGCGGTCCTGCTTTTCCAGTGGCAACTCCGCGAATGAGGTCCCTTCGTCGCTGGCGATAGCCTCCATCGCCTGGAAGCGGGAAACGAACTTGCCGTTGGCGCGACGCAATGCGGCTTCGACATCGATATCTCGGTGGCGGCCGAGGTTCACCAGAGAGAAGAGCAGGTCGCCGAACTCGGCCTCGCGCTCATCGGCATCTTCCGCATCTGTGAACTCTCTGGCTTCTTCGGAGACCTTGTCGATCACTCCGTCGATCGATGGCCAGTCGAAGCCGACGTTCGATGCCCGATCCTGCACCCTTTGCGCGTACCCGAGCGCCGGCATGGTCGCAGGCACGCCCTTCAAGATCGAAGCATTCCCGCGCTCACGGCTCTTCAAGACTTCCCATCGCTCCGCGACCTCGGCCGCGCTGTCCGCGGTGGCTTCTCCGAAGACGTGCGGGTGGCGCCGGATCAGTTTCGACAGCAGGCCTTCCACGACATCCCCGACGGAGAAGGCGCCGGCCTCGTCTGCAATCTGGCTGTGAAGCCCGATCTGCAGGAGAATGTCCCCCAGCTCTTCACGGAGTGCCGGCAGTTGCTCCGCGTCGACTTCTTCCAATGCCTCGTACGTCTCTTCTAGCAGGTACGGGGCGAGCGATCGGTGCGTTTGAGCCCGGTCCCATGGGCACCCGTCCTCCGCCCGGAGCCTGGCGATCACTTCTATGAACGTGCGGAAGTCCCTGAGGTCCTGTTCCCACGTCAACGGAACCAGGTAGGCGAAGCCCGGGGAATCGACTGCAGCACTCGTGAAGAGCGTTGAGATCGTCCTGGTTTCTGATGATGAATCTTGGAGCAGGCGAGTCGAGGACTCAGCTGGATACCGCGACACGATGGCGTCGCGGAGCGTGTTTGAGATTGGAAAGGAGATAACGGTTGGTAGCCGAGCGTCGAGGCGCTGAGGGTCGGTGCCGTCGCCGGATAGGAGCAGCAGTCCGTCCGCCGACCCTAGGGCAAATTTCTCAAGGACATCGGAGACTTCTCGAAGATCGATGGGCACGTCGCGTTCCCTCCATCGCCCGCGGATGGGCGGATTATAGGAACGGAATCCGTGTGGATGATGCGTTGCCCAAGTTGTTGGCAGGAGCCGCGAATCGTTAGACTGGCTTCACGTTCGCGGGAGCACGGTTTCCCGCATCGCGGTGGGGGCATGGTGGGCGTGGCCAAGCTTGGTTAAGGCGCCAGGATGTGGCCCTGGAGATCGAGGGTTCGAATCCCTTCGCCCACCCCATCCCCCGCTGACCGTTCGGATCCCGTGAACGGCCAGGACGGCGACAGAGGCTGCATGAGTCGGACGGTTCGAATTCGAGGCTCAGCGCGAACTGAACGCCTGTCTCCCCGGCAAGGTCGTGCGCTCCAAAGGGGTGACTGTTGAGCGTCGGGTTCACGACCGGCGCTCCGCCTCCGGCTGATCGCATTCGGCGAACCACTCGTTCGAGCT
>CAZIBZ010000089.1:0-3042 GCA_964537445.1 uncultured Dehalococcoidia bacterium
AGCGCGAACGCCTTCTCGTCGAACGCGACCCCGATATTCACGTGCGTATGTGACGGGTTCAGGATGTTTCGCCGGTGACCCGGGCTGTCCATCAAGCCCTCCTGGGATACCGTCACGTCGGCCTCCAGGTCGCGGCCAAGCGCGCTGCCGGACAGGAAGCATGCCAGGAACGCGTTCTCCGCCTCGTAGTCCTCGCCACCCTCCTGCGTGTACCGCATGTACGGCTTCAACCCGGCCAGGTCCCAGTGCGAGATGTAGTCGCCTGCCAGCATGTCGTCCGCGTGCCATTGCGCCGCCCCGTTCGTTCCCAACACCACCGAATCGAGGCCTGCCCGCCGCCGGTCCTCGTTGATCAGGTCCAGCATGAACAGCCTCAACGGGTCGATAGGGTCGTCGCGCAGCGAAGTGGGCGTCCGTTCCGGCACCGTCGGTTCGAACAGCATCGAAGGCGGCCCCACCGGCGCACCGGGCGCGTCTCCCTGGACGTTCGCGACCGGCGCGATGGCGGGGTTTGACGAAGAACTATCACTCGGTCCGCCTGCCACATCGGTGCACACCGACGAATAGATATCGATCCCGGCATCCAGGTCCTGTTGGAAGCCGACGTCGTGCCCCGGCTTCCGGTTCACGAACTCCCAAACCCGCTCCGGCCTCTCGTAGCAGGAGGCCGCCATCCGCGCGTCCTGGACAGGCAGCGAGAGTGAACGTGATATCTCGAACCCGTTCGAGTAGTGCACGAACGTCAGGACTGCGTAGGCCCCGATTCCCGCCACGATCGAAATCTTCAACAGCGCAGAGATCGCCACCCGGACGACCCTCCGGGAGAGCACGAACAACACCGCCGCCGTTCCCGCGAGCCAGAGCGCTGCTTCCGTCTCCTCGACCCCGCGCCCCTGCAGAATCGACTGCACCCGGTCCCGGACCCCGAACGCGTCACTCAGGTAGGCGAATCCAGCGATCGCAACCAGGCCAAGAGAAACGAGCGCCGACCCAAGAAGCCGCGTACCCTGGCGCCGATGCCGAGCACCGACGACCCGCTCCAACTCCTCGCCGAACGCATCACGGTCCATCTATCCAGCATCGTCTACCCAACAAGTGGATAGCCCACTCGTGTTCAGGGTGAACAAGCCGAAACCGGGATCGGAATCAGCGAGGGTCGCTAAATACCTCAAGGAAGCGTGCAAAAAACGGCAAGCGGAGGCGAGGTCGTGCCCGGCGCGAGCGGCGCAATCTTGAACGAAGAGTCGAACGCCGCGAAGAAGCGAAGCGAAACGGCCGAGAGACTTAAGCCAGCCCCTTCTCCTGCTTCACCTCTCGAACCGCCTGGACGACGATCCGCAGCTTCTCCTTCGCCTCGTCCACTGTCCGTGTCTTCAAACCGCAGTCCGGATCGATGAACAAGCGATCGGCGGGGATTAGGTCAAGACCGTTCCGGATCCCGGCCTTCACTTCCTCCAGCGGCTCCATCACGTGGCTGTGGACGTCCACAACACCCATTGATAGCTGCTTCGTGAACGGCGCCTTGCGGAACGAATCCAGCAGGACGTACCCGGAGTTCGCCATCTCCAGGTCGATGTTGTCCACCGGTAGGTTCAACATCGCCGGGTAGATCGTCGAGAAATCGCCGTAGCAGATGTGCGTCAGCGTCGTCGCGCTCAGTCCGGCGGTCACGACCTCGAACGCGCGGCGCGCGATGTCGAACTCCTCCGGACGGACCGAGATCGCCGGCTCGTCTATCTGGATGTACTGTGCCCCTGCCGCCTCCAGGTCCGCCGCCTCCGCGTGGATGACTTCCGCCAGCGCCATCACGAAGTCCTCGCGGCTTCCGTAGTGCTCGTCGAACGACCAGTCCGCGATCGTGTACGGGCCCGTCAGCATCCCCTTCACCGGCTTGTCGGTCAGGCTCTGCGCGTACTGCCACCACTCCACCGTGATCGAATTCGGCCTCCGCACTTCCCCGATGGCGATCGGCTTCTGGTAGTACCGGTTCCCGTAGGAGCGCACCGCGCCGCCCAGCTCGAACCCTTCGAGGTTCTCCGCGAAGTACGCCGCCATGTCACCGCGGTACATCTCGCCGTCGACGAGGATGTCCACCCCCAAGTCTTCCTGAAACCGGATCCATTCCCCCGTCGCCTTCTGCTCCAGCCCCAGGAGTTCCGATCGAGGCATCTTGCCCCGGGAGGCCTCCGCACGGGCCTTCGTGATGTAGTCGGGCTTCGGAAAACTCCCGACGGATGTTGTCAACAACACAGAATCTGCCATCAGCTGAGCACCTCCCTCGCGCGGGCCGTCGCCTCCCCAAGCCGGAGGAGCTTCGCGCGCGCCCGGTCCCTCGGCAGGAACTCCAGCCCGCACGACGGGTTCACGTGAATCCGATTGGCGGAAACGCGGCCCGCGGCCCGTTTCACGCCCTCCACGATCTCGTCTACCGACTCCAATTTCGTATTTCGCGCGTCCACGATCCCAAGCCCCAGTTCCTTCTCGGCCGGGAACGATTCCAGCGCGCCCCAGTTCTCGGGCCCCATCCAGAAGTCCAGGCCCACCACGTCGAACGGGAGGGCGAAGATCCGGGACGCATCCAGCCGGCCTACGCCGCCGAAATAGGTGTACAGGGCCGTCTTCGTCGAGAGTCCCGCCGTCAGGACCCGCATCACCTGCTCGAAGATCGCCTGGTCGCCCTCGTTCCCGGGCCGCACGATCGCCGGTTCGTCGAACTGGATCATCGCCGGCCCTAGCGCCTCGAGCGCCTTCGCTTCCTGATTCAACACCTCGGCCAACGCGAACGTGAACTTCTGCAGGTCGCCGTAGTGTTCGTCCAACGACAGCTTCGCCAGCGTGTACGGGCCGGTAATCACCGCCTTCACCGGGAGGTCCGTCTGCGACTTGGCGTATTCCAGGTCACGTGCGGCGATCGGGTGCGTCCACTTCGGTGCCGATTTCAGCACTGGTTGCCGGTAGTACGTGTTCGTGTCGAACCATCGGATCAGCCCGGTGACGTCGAACCCCTCGATGCCCCGAGCCCAATACGTCTGTGCGTCGTCC
>CAZIBZ010000090.1:0-5533 GCA_964537445.1 uncultured Dehalococcoidia bacterium
TTGCGATCGATGAAGCGACCGGCAAAGGGTCCCGTCAGGCCGACGGTCAGGAAGTGGACGGATATGGCTCCGCTCACCTGGCCCCGGCTCCAGCCGAAGTCTTCGTCGAACGGGACGATGAAAAGCCCGAAGGCGTAGAAGGCAGAGCCGGCGCTGAGACCCGTGAGTAACACGGAAGCCGCGACGATCCACCAACCGTAGTAGATCCGGCGACCGAGGAAACGCGTCATTTCGTTAGTTCGAGGGTTGCCGGGCGCATGACCGGCAGCTTACCAGCCGAGTGTCCCGAGCTGATCCTGGGA
The DNA here is from genome assembly GCA_964537445.1 of uncultured Dehalococcoidia bacterium. GTDB lineage: Bacteria > Chloroflexota > Dehalococcoidia > UBA6926 > UBA6926 > JASLZO01. Next base: position 303 of record CAZIBZ010000090.1, read on the forward strand.
GTTCGTGGATTCTTGACGCCAACGCGAAAGGCGAGGAAGCGAGGGGTTCGCTTCCTCGCCTCGTTTTCTGATCGGGGTTCCGGGCGGTCAGGTGCTGAGGAAGGAGCGGGTTGCCTCGATGAACGCCTTCGGCTGGTCGACGGTGACGACGTGCCCCGCCTCCGGGACATCGATCCAGGAGAGATTCTTTGCCGCCTTCTGCATCTTTTCCCGGAGGACGCCATCCAGCAGCGGGCTTTCGGCGCCGCGGACCTCGAGGATCGGGCAGGGAATAACCTCGAGCGCGTGCCAGTAGCGTCGGATCAAGTCCTGGTCGGTGCCGTCGCGAAGGGGTCCGGCGGTGAGGGCGGGATCCGCTTTCGCGGCCCACTTGCCGTCTTGGCGCTGCTTGAATCGATCGCTGATGTCCTGCCGCAGTCGGTCATCCGCGACCCAGGGGTTGTTCTCTCTGGCCGATGCGATCGCCCCGTCGAGCGAGTCGAACTCGGTCGGCGCCGGTGCGCGGGAGCCCCACTGCTTCCTGGCCTCTTCGCTGGACTCCGGCCCGATGTCGACGATGATGATCTTCTCGACTCGTTCCGGGTGATCCGTGGTGTACAGGAGCGAGTTCCAGCCACCCATGGATAGGCCGGAGAGGACGACCTTCTCGAACCCCAGAGCGTCGATGAGCGCGCCCAAGTCCTCCACGAACCGGTCGCGTTCGTACCCGGTTGATGCCCACCCGCTCTCGCCGTGCCCCCGCTGGTCGATGGTGAGTACGTGGAATCGGCTGGACATCTCCTCGGCGAACTCGTCCCAGATATGTGCTTGGCCAGTGTGTCCGTGCAGGCAGATGAGCGGCGTTGCGTTCTCGTTTCCATAGTCGAAATATCGGAGTTCGACGCCGTTGACGGTGATGCGCTTCTCTTCGGCGGCTACTGTGGTCATTGAGTGATCCTCCCCCGTGATCTCGACCCGTGGACCCGACGGGTCATTCTACCGGTGTCTCCTGGAACAGGTGGGTGTTGGGGAACAGGTCAAGCCACGCAAACCAGAACGACGGTGTCGTTGGTAGTTGCTCCAGCCGCTCGCCGGCGAGCGGTCCGGCCGTCGCGACACCCGTGAACGTGGACCACTTGGTGCCGGTTTCAATATCGGTCATCACCTTCGTTCCCGCTTCGCGGAACGTGAGCGTCTGGGTGCCCACCGTGCGGCCCCAAATGGATCCGGTGGCGGCGTCCGCATCGAATGTGACCAGAACCTGGGCGCCGCCCACCGTGTCGTTGACAACGGGTATCTGAGACAGCACACGGTAGGGATAGGCCTTCTCTTCGCTGGTGATCTGGAGACCTATGACGAACTCCTTGCCATCCAGACGGTCGTCTGGGATTGCGCGCCCGATGATGCCGGAGTCTGGGCCCCGGTAATAGGAGGCATAGGTGTCGATCGGGAACCCTCGACCCTTGTCCAGGACGAGTGTGTCCGGGTACAGCTGCTTCCAGGTCACCCAATCCATCAGCTGAGAGGGGATATGTTCCAGCGTGGTGCCCCGCATGGGACCCTCGACCGCCTCGCCGAAGGCCTGAGGCCAGTACGACTCCGTCTGATGGTCGTACATGACGAGGTTGTTCAGGATCAGTTTTCCCGAGACGCCAAACGTGAATATCTGCCCTTCGATCTCTCGGCCATACACGATGGCCGTATAGCAGAGGGGTCACCAGGTGACCGCGATCGGTATTCCTCCCACAACGTCGTTGACGATTTCGTGACGGCTGAGTTGGAAGGTGGAGTAAGCGCGGGCGTCGCCGTTGATCTCGATACCGATGATGGGCTCGTCGAGCGCGATGTTCCCGGCTGCATCCTCGGCAGATTCGAGGAACGGGTTGATGATTGCGGGAATACGGTCCCTCGGGATCACGGTGATCATGTCGAATACACGACCCCCGAGTGGGTCACCCGCCGGCGAGAGCGAGCTTCGAATCGGCAACGTGACCTCCTGCGTCCCGCCACGAGGGACACAGACGGTGAAGGCGAAAATCGCTATGACCCCTATCACGAGCAGGGCGGGGCCGAAACCAACCCCTCGCGGCACCTCGGCGCGGATCTGCTCGATCTCCATGGACGAGGGGCGCTCGTTGAATTCGGTCATCGTGCGACCAGAATACGGAGGGAAACAGGGTCGTTCTGTAGCCGCAACACGGCGAAAATAGGGGCCGGAAAAGACCCGTTGGAGGGGGTGCCACTGATATACTTGGTCGTACCGCAGTCCCTGACCAGTGGGCGTCGCGCGGGCGCCCCGAAGGGCAGAGGTGGATCAGACGATACATGACGCGTGTGGCGTCGTTGCAGTCTTCCTTCCGGAAGGCGATGCCGCACGCGTAACCTTCTTCGGAATCTTCTCCCTCCAGCACCGGGGGCAGGAAAGCGCGGGTATCGCGACCGTTGATTCCGCCGGCGAATTTCGGAATCACAAGGCCCTTGGCCTGGTTTCCCGGGTCTTCGATGAGGACATCCTTGCTGGGCTGCCAGGGAAGCTGGCCATTGGCCACAACAGGTATTCGACGACTGGATCGAGCACGGTGGCTAATGCGCAGCCGATCCGGGCGATCGGACCCGGCGGTGAACTCTACCTGGCACACAACGGGAACGTGGTAAACGCGGAGCCGCTTCGGCGCGAATTGTTGGATATCGGAGTGCAGTTCGAGGGCACGACCGATTCCGAAGTCATCGCCTACTTGATCGTGCATGCTCCCGGCGATACGTGGGGGGACCGGATCGCGTCGGCGATGCGCCGGTTGGAGGGGGCCTACAGCCTGACGATCATCACGCAGGATGCGGTGTACGCCGCCCGCGACCCGCACGGTTTTCGCCCGCTCTCGTTCGGACGGCTGGACGAGGGTTGGATCGTGGCATCGGAAACATGCGCACTGGAGAACGTCGGAGCAGAGTTCGAACGCGATGTGGAACCGGGCGAGATCTTGCGGATCGACGCCGACGGTGTCTCGAGCACGATCGCTCGGACTGCGCGCCGCACGCTCTGCGTGTTCGAGTACATCTACTTCTCACGACCCGACAGCCACCTGAGTGGTGAACGTGTCTACCTGACACGCGAGGGGATGGGTGCGCACCTGGCGCGCCAGCACCCGGTCGAGGTCGACCTCGTGACGGCGATCCCGGACTCAGCTATCGCTGCGGGGATCGGGTACGCCCGTGAGGCCGAGATGCCGTTCGCGGAGACGATGGTGAAGAATCGGTACGTTGGCCGGACATTCATCCAGCCTGACCAGCGCCTCCGGGACGAGGGTGTGCGCCTCAAGTTCACGCCGCTGACCGAGGTCATCAAGGGGAAGCGCCTCGTTGTCGTGGACGACTCTATCGTCCGAGGGACGACCACCGAGCGAGTCGTCAGTTTTCTGCGATCCGCGGGAGCGACAGAGATTCACCTGCGGGTGTGCGCTCCGCCGATCAAATACCCGTGTCACTACGGGATCGATATGCCAAGCCGCGCTGAGTTGATCGCGTCAAACCAGAGCATAGAGGAGACACGACGGATCCTCGGAGTCGACAGCCTCGGGTATCTGGACACGTCCGGCCTCTATTCCGCCATAGGGCAAGAGGGACCGGGATTTTGCGACGCGTGCTTCACGGGCGAGTACCCGGTGCCAGTCCAACTGGAACTCGACAAGTTTGTCCTCGAGCGGATGTAAGTGGTCGACCGTGTGAATGAAGCACCGTCTGGGAGTGCTCGCTCCAACGGAGGCGCGTACGCCGACGCAGGAGTCGATATCGCGAAAGGTGATGAGATGGTGCGGGCGATCGCGCCCGTGGTTCGCGAGACATTCACGCCTGCGGTATTGGGAGACATCGGCGGATTCGGCGGTCTCTTCAAGCTGCAGGGGTACCGCGAACCGGTGCTGGTCGCGTCCGCAGACGGAGTCGGCACCAAGCTGAAGCTGGCGGTCCTCGCCGAGTCATATGCCTCCGCCGGGGCGGACATCGTGAACCACAGCATCAACGACATCTGGGTCCAGGGCGCAGATCCACTGTTCTTTCTGGACTACATCGGGACCGGGAAGCTCGAACAGGACGCGATCGTCGGGATGGTCCAGGGAATGGCGGATGCTTGCCATGACGCGGGGTGCGCGCTGATCGGTGGGGAAACCGCCGAGATGCCCGGGATCTATGCGGCCGGAGACTACGACGTGGTCGGGTTCATGGTCGGCGCTGTGGAGAGGTACGAGTTGGTGAGCGGGTCCGGGGTCCGAGCGGGCGACGTGCTTGTGGGATTTCCGTCCAGTGGGCTGCACACCAACGGGTTCTCGCTCGTGCGACGAGTTTTTGGACTCGACGGGAACCCTGACACGATGAACGCCCACCGAGACGAACTCGGTATGACACTGGGCGAGGCGCTACTTGTGGCCCACAAACCGTACTATCGGGCCCTCAAGCCGGTGCGCCCGATGCTACGTGGCATGGCGCATATCACGGGAGGGGGAATCACGGGAAACCTGCCGCGTTCGCTGCCACCGGCAATGAGAGCCGAGGTGCGATTGGGGTCCTGGGACGTACCGCCGCTCTTCCGGTTGATCCAGGAAACGGGCGATCTGGACGCGGACGAAATGTATCGGGTATTCAACATGGGGATCGGGTTCATCGCGGTCGTGCGCCCATCTGACGCGGATGCGGTTGCGGCGGCAGGTGGCGGGAGCGTTATAGGTGAGATCTTCGAGCGACAGGAAGGCGAAGGCGCGCTTTCGTTCGTTTAAGAGGACCGCTTGCCATTGGTGCGAGCAATTGGGGAAATCGACCGCGTTGGAACAGGAGAACGGATGACCCTTCGCGCGTTGATGAGTGTGTCCGACAAGACGGGGCTGCCCGAACTGGCCGCCGGATTGGTTGGGCTGGGTTGGGAGATTTACGCGTCTGGCGGTACGCTTCGGGCGCTCCATGCGGCGGGTGTCGCAGCGGGCCCGGTCGAAGACCTGACCGGTTCACCGGAGATGTTGGACGGCCGCGTGAAGACCCTGCATCCGAAGGTCCACGGTGGGATCCTCGCTCGACGCGGTGACCCAGATCACGCGCGACAAATCGAGGAGTTCGGCATCCCAACGATCGACCTGGTTGCGGTGAACCTGTACCCGTTCGTCGAAACCGTGACTGGTACCGAGAAGGTCGCGCTGGACGACGCGCTGGAGCAGATCGACATCGGCGGACCGACGTTGTTGCGCGCGGCTGCGAAGAACTTTCCATCC
>CAZIBZ010000091.1:0-5221 GCA_964537445.1 uncultured Dehalococcoidia bacterium
CAGTGTCCTGGACGACGGCGCAATGCGGACCTTCAACGCGACCAATAGCGTAATCGAAGAACGCGTGACGTCGTTCATGGAAACGGTGTCCGGCGACATCTGGCTCGGCAACGAAGACGGTGTCGCAATCTGGGACGGTGCCACATGGTCGTCGCTCGAGATGTCTGAAGTCCCTCTCGGAACCAGTCACGTATCGACTCTCTTCCGGGATTCTTCGGACCGGGTATGGGTCGGAACCTGGGGCGGCGGAACTGCAGTTCTGGACGGCGAGGTCTGGACTGGCTACTCATCCGCGGACGAGTTACCGGGTGACCAGGTGTGGTCGATCGGAGAGGATGTGGTGGGCACCGTCTGGATCGGGACCCGCACTGGGCTCGCCAGCCTGTCTTCCGACGGCGACTGGAGCGTCTACACCACTGAGAACAGCGATCTCGTGAGCAACCGCGTCAAGTCCATCTCGTATGACAACGACGACAACATCTACTTCGGCACGTCTGGCAAGGGATTCAGCGTCCTGGACCCGGACGGAAACTGGAGTTCATACACGGTCGAGGACGGGTTACCCAGTAACTTCGCGACCTCCGTCATCGAGGACGAGGACGGGACACTCTGGTTTGGGACCGAGGGCGGTCTCGCCAGCTTCGATGGCACGGATTGGACCGTCCACGACACCCTGTTCAGGAAGCTCCAGTACCACTTCATCGAAGACATCCTGATCGACGCCGATGGCACCCTCTGGGTCGCGACTTTCGGAGGCGGAGTCAGTATCTGGATTGAGGATGAAGAGGAGTTCAAGGCCATCGACCCGGATACGACCGGGATGGACTCCGACCAGGTCACGGTGATCCTGGAGGGCAAGAACGGAGACATCTGGGTCGGCACCACCTGGGGTCTGAACCGATGGGACGGCGAAAAGTGGGAGGTCTTCACCGAATTCAATAGCGACCTCGAATACCACTACATCACCGGTCTCGCTCAGGACTCCAAAGGTCGGATCTGGGTCGGCACCCTCAGTGGACTCAGCGTCTATGACGCCGGAACCTGGATCCAGACGAACCGGTTCGCGGGTGAGGGGTTCCAGCGCGTTCCGAGCGAGACCATCTTCACGGTTTACAACGATCACGAAGGTCGCGTTTGGTTGGGCACAGGGTTTGGCGCCGCGGTGCTCGAAGACAATGAATGGGTCCTCCACGATCGGAGAAACAGCGGTCTCTCGACGAACCTAGTCAGCGTCATCACTCAGGATTCCCTCGGTCGTATGTGGTTCACCCATTGGCAGGGCATCAACATCAAGGACCAGGACTCCTGGCATTCGATCGTCCCGTTCAACGGCGGGTTCAACACGCTCCTCGTCTGGGCCGTCATGGAAGATGCCGAAGGCAGCATGTGGTTCGGCACCCTCGGCGACGGCATCGCGATCTACGACGGGGAGGCGTGGACCAAACACGACGTGAGCACGGGCGCCCTCAACAACAACTTCGTGCGCTCCATCGAGCAGGACGATCAAGGTCGGACCTGGGCTGCGACCGATGGCGGCGTCAATCTCCTGATCGACGGAAAGCTGTGGATGGCCTACACGGCCGGCAACACGCCGCTCCCGAGCGACGAGATCAACGACATCCTTGTCGACAGACATGGGTCGATCTGGATCGCAACCCAGGGTGGCCTCGCGATCTTCGAGCCGGGTGATGGGGCGGACCCCTCGCTGCTCGATCAGGCGCGGAGCTTCTACCGCGCGACAAGGAACCGGCTAACGAGCGCCACGGGCGAGGGCAGCACGTCCACCGACCTCGGTGACAACGTCGCCCCCCTTGGCGACAGCCTTCGCACCTCTTTCGTCAACTGACGGAATACGGCGGGAAACGAAAGGCCCCGGCACTCACGAGTGCCGGGGCCTTTCGACTGTCATTCGATACGTTGCCGTCGTTAGGTGGCGACGTTCGTCACTTCGGGTGCGTCCCCGCCGCCTTGCCCGCCATCATCGGGTGAGCGTCTCTGCCCCGCCGTACTCGGCCGACGGCGACGACGACGCTTCGGCGCCTCATCTTTCGTCATCCATAGGTTCGCCTCTTTCAACACGTCAGGAGTCAGCAGCGTCCTAGTATCGCCGACCTGCCAGAGATCCGGCGATTGGTTGGACTCGAATGCGACGACCTCGACGTACTTACCCATGTGCTTCACCGTCTGCAGGGCATAGACGTAGTCGCCATCGCCACTCACCAGCACGGCGCGATCGTAGAAGTCCTGCCAAGCGTAGTAGAGAAGGTCGGTGGCGAGCATGATATCCACCCCCTTCTCGACCATCTGGCCATCGCGGTAGCGGATCCCGCCGAAACGAGTCTCCAGATAGGGGATCTGATAGAGGGCCTGGAGGAACCGTTGCTGGTCCTTGGCGTCCGTGGGGCGTCGTTTCTCGTCTTGCAGGACGTTGTAGTAGTACGTCCGATAGAGGGACCGACCTCGCAATAGCCATTGGATGAACGCGCTGAAGTCCAGGTCCGTGCGCCCGCATGATTGCTCGAGCGCGTGATAGAGATTGCTTCCGTCGATAAAAATCGCGATACGGGACGATTCGGCTCCATCCCCTATCTGTGTAATCGAAACTCCGTTGTTTTGCGTACCTTCAGTTACCGTTTTCTTTCACCTCCAACGGTGGAATTCCATGCCCTATCACTGGCAGTATAGACCGGTGTCATGGCGAATCTCAGAATTCGTACCTGTGGAGTTACGAAACTATCGTCGGCCAGCCCTTCCGCAGCCGCCGATAGCTGTGATTCAAAGGTGAGGTGAACCGCCTGAACGGTGCGGGTTAGTGGGTGACTGGGAAAGAAGTAACGGAGATTTCCCGAGACCCATTGGCCGCGCGAAACTCCACGATCGAACTCAGCCCTACCCACGTTGGGGACCCGGGGTAGAACGCGGTCACGTCGCCTTGGCCCACATCCAGATGGGCGTCCCAGTGCCCCAGCGCAACGTAGTCCCGATCACACGCCGCGATGTCATCGCGCGTTATTGGATACGCCCGTCCGAGGTCTGAATCGTCCCGTATGAAGTGCCCGTGCGCCATCGCGATCTGCCACTGCTCCGGTCCCCGCGGCGGGAGGTCCTGCATGGGCAGCAACGACACGTCGTCGTAGCTCATGTGGGGGCGACCCCAGATCGCAACGCCAAGCTCCGGGAAACTCACCGTCTCCCCGACCGGGTCCTTGATCAGCGTCACTAGGGGAGCCTTCCCGGCCATATCCATTCGCCAGTAGGCGGAGTTCGGCTCCAACGGGTCGTGGTTCCCCGGCAGAACAACAGTGGGCATCGGGAGTCGGGACAGTTGGTCCAGCACAAACTCGGTGATCGGCTGCCTGACACGATTGTGATCGAAGAAATCTCCGGCGATTATCAGGAGGTCCACCTCCTCTTCGATCGCCCGGTCGACGATGAACTTGAAGGAGCGAAGGCACTTCTCCGGTATTAGAGACCAGGACTCGGTGAAAGCACCGATGTGGACGTCGGACGTGTGCAGGATGCGTACCAGTTCTTTGGCCATAATCCCCTGAGGAAGTGAAAGTTGTGTTCGCAGGTGTTGGTGCCGGGGGAGGGACTCGAACCCACACCCTTGTTGCCAAGGAGCGGATTTTAAGTCCGCCGCGTCTACCGTTCCGCCACCCCGGCCGAGTGAAGACGGTGCGCCACATCACGCAGCCACGCCGAACGGATTATAGCAAAGCTCTTCCTACGAAATGATAAAATCAGCTTCGCATTGGCCGCATCATGGCTCGTGGGCGCGCCGAAGACAGGTACCATCCTTGAACGTGGGGCTGTAGCTCAGTTGGGAGAGCGCGGCGTTCGCAATGCCGAGGTCAGGGGTTCGAGCCCCCTCAGCTCCACCATCTAGCTCTGGGACTGGAACCCGAAACCCATCCGGGTTCCAGATCAACCCCTGTTACACGTCGCTGAGTTCGACCATCGTCGCCGACGCTTTCCCGGCTTCGATCGTCAGTATCGCCACTGTCCCCAGCCGTTTCCGAAGGTCATGGATCGTCGGGCTGCCGGAGTTCACCAACAACATCTCACCGTGCCGGTCGACACGCGGAAGGTGCGTATCGCCACACACCAGCACGTCCATAGCCGGTTCGCCGAAGGTCTCCTTGACGACCCGGTCGAAATGCTCGGGCCGGACCTCGTGAGGAAACGGGATCGCGTGCACCATTCCGACACGCACTCCCTCCAGGTCGAGCGTCTGGACGTCCTTCACGCGAGGATCGTCCGTCGGAAACGGTGGGTGGTCGGAACGACCATCGCCGTTTCCACGCACCGCCACGATGGGCACGCTCAGGCCTTGCTCGAGCCAGTCCAGAACGTCGATCACGTACATGTCGCCGCCGTGCAACACGAGATCGACATCACGGAAAACGTGGAAGATCTCCTCCGGCAGCCCCGGCCGCGTCTCGGGGATGTGCGTATCGGATATCAGCCCAACGCGCACGGAGTCCTCCTAACGAGGTAGACCGAGTCCTCGCTGAGCGATGATTCCCTTCTGGATCTCCGTGGTCCCTCCGGCAACGCTCAAAGTCCCGACCATGAACGCTTGCGCATTCAGATATCCGCCCTCGGGGAGCGGGATGTCGTTCCCGGGCAGCAGGCTGCCATACTCGCCCAGCCCCGAATACAGAGCGCGATAGACCGCTTTCGCCGTCTCGTCCCCCAGGAACTTCGTCATCGAGGACTCGCGCTGAGGCACCATCCCCTGTGACTGCATCCACGCGACGCGATACGCCAGCATCCGGAGCGTCTCCACCTGGATTCTCAGCTCAGCGAGTCGGTTTTTGAACGTCATGGATCCCAGCGGGCCAGCGCTTGGGCCATGCCGTCGGACGTTCGCCCGGTTGAATTCGATGTAGTCCTCGAGCAGCTTCGTGAGCCGCGCCGGCCGCTGGATGCCGGATCGCTCGAAGCTCAACGTCGTCATCGCCGCGTACCAGCCCCGATTTTCCTCGCCAATGATGTAGCGAGACGGCACTCGAACGTTCTCCATGAACAGTTCGTCCCATCGGTGTCGGCCTACGGCGCTATTGATTCCTCGCACCGTCACGCCCGGGATGTAGTCGCCACTCTCGTCCTTCAGTGGCATCAACAGGTAGGTAATGCCCCGATGCTTCGGGGCATCGGGGTCGGTGCGCACGAGGATGTGGATCCAGTCGTTCCGGTAGGTGCCCCAGATCTTCTG
>CAZIBZ010000092.1:0-6042 GCA_964537445.1 uncultured Dehalococcoidia bacterium
CTTGAACCGCATCCCGAATGCTTCCGCGTGATAGGTCGCGCGCGGGTTGATCTTCACGAAGTCCCAGTCGAAGTTCTCCTGGAACCGCAGCGCCACTCCGGCAAGTGCGTCGCCCGTCCACTCGTTCGCGAAGTGATGGCGCCACATGCTTGCGGCGGGCCGATCCACTTCTTCACCACGCAACGTTGCCGACACGCGTTCGCCGTGGGTCATGTGCTCAGGCAAGAGTTGGCCTCCGTCGTTCATAGACTCAGACGGAAGTCTAGTCCTCGATCGGGCGGCAGTCGCGTTCGAGCCGAAGGAATGTGGTTTTGTTCAGACCGGATTCGGCTCGGGGGCCACCTTGGGTCGAGCTCCATTCGTAATGGGTGCCACCGACCACCCCGGCAAGGGAACGCCAAACTGAGCAGCAGCCATCGTTTCGCCGCAGGAGAACCCGTTTCACTCGCGCGTCGGTACCATATGAGGAGTGTCGATGGAACGGAATACCGGATGACGGGGCTTGTTCAGCCACGACCGTTCGTCGCGAGAGCGATCGGGACGACGTTTGTTGCGGTCGGCGGCGCCCTCCTGCTGGCAACCATCGGGTACGTCGGCCTTGGCATCTACGGTGAGGCTCAACTTGATGGGTTGATCGTTCCGGAGGCCGAAGTCCCCCTGACGATCGAAGATCTCCAACGCGACCTCTTCGTACCCGGCCTGGTCAACGACACGAGCCCAACAGCCGGAACGGCCCCATCCGACTCGGCGACGTCTTCGACCCCCGCTGGATCAGAGGCGACCGGCCCCGCGATTGAAAAGACTCCGCCCCCAGCTACGGGATCGTCCCCTCCGATCGAAAACTCACGCCCTGGACCGCCACGGCTGCCGACGGATCCCGATGCTGCCCTGGAACCGTCATCTGCCGACGGTCCTTCGGAGAGCCCGATAATTGGATTGGTTCCAGCCCCTCCGGGCCAGGGCTTCGAGTTCGGGACCCTGCGGTCTGAAGCGACCGGGGCGACGACCGGATCCACCGTCGGCGCGCAGTTCGAGCCCGTTGATTGGTCGGAACTGCCGTTCTCGATTGGTGGACGTCCACGCGCCCAGCGGATGATTATCCCGGCGATCGGGCTCGATTCGAGCATCGTCGAGCTGGGTACCACATGGGACGGGCCCAATCTTCAATGGGAAACGGCGGACAACGCGGTCGGCCATCACCTGGGGACGCCGAATCCGGCCGAGTTGGGCAATTCCGTGTTTTCAGGCCACATCAACTCACCGTTCCGGGGTGAAGGGTCGATCTTCAGGCGCCTTCCGGAGGTCGCGGCGCTACTTCGAGAGGGCAGGACAATCGACATCATCCTCGAGTCTGGCGGCGGCAGATACCTCTACCGTGCGACGTCGACGGACGTTCTGGTACCGGAGGAGGTCGACGTTTTCCGACCCGACCGCACTCCCAGCCTCACGCTGGTCACCTGTGTGCCTGCGACGCACTACACCCACCGCTTTCTCGTGAACGCGGTGCTCGTCGGGTACGCCCCGGTTTGAATACGATCTAGCGAACGAACCGGGGACGAAACCGTCCCCGGCGATCAGTTCTTTCCTAGAGAGCCATCTCCTCGACGACCAGGTCGCGGTGGTGGTCGGCGTCTCCGTACGAAACTTCCCACGCGCGCAGTCGGCGCGTGAACATTTGCAGGTCGTACTCCAGTGTGAAACCCAGCGAGCCGTGCGCCTGGTGAGCGTTCCGCGCGATACTCTCGACCGCGTCACTCGCGTACGCCTTCGCGGCAGAGACCTCGATCTCTGAATCGAGCCCCTCGGCCAGGGACCACAATGCCCGGAACGCCGCGTACCGGGTTCCATCAAGGTCCGTTGCCATGTTGGCACAGGCGTGCTGCACGACCTGGATGCTTCCCAACGCTCGTCCGAACTGGACGCGGTTCTTCACGAACTCCACGGTCATGTCCAGGACCTGCTGGAACGCACCGATCATCTGGAAGGTCCGGAGTATCGCGCCCCGCTGTAAAAGGCGATGCAGCGCAGGGCCGCCGTTGCCGACCTCGCCGATAACGGCCGATTCTGGTACTCGGACCTCGTGGAACTGGACCTCACACTGATTGTCTTTCGCCATCGTCTGGAGCTTCTCGACTCGGATCCCCTCGGTCCGCGCGTCCACCCAGAAGAAAGTGATTCCCTGTTTCGGATCGGCGCCGCCGCTCGTTCTCGCGGCAACAAGGAACGCATCGGCGGCATGACCGTTCTCTACGAGGAACTTGGTGCCATTCAGCACCCAGTTCGACCCGGTCAGCGTTGCCTTCAACTGGACGCCTTCCGCGTTCAGATCGCCGAACGGCTCGAGGATCGCCGGTGTCGCGATGAGATCACCGGTGGCGATCTGTGGCAGGTACGACTGTTTCTGCTCGTCATTCGCCTCGTCTGCCAGAGTCGTAGCGCAGAGTACGGTGTCGAAGTAGGGCCCGGGCAACAGTGCCCCACCGACTTCCTCCATCAACAGACCCAGGTCAAAGAGGCTTTGCCCCGTTCCACCGTATTGCTCGGGGACTGGTAAACCCGACCAACCGACTTGCGCGAGCTTCTGCCAGAGATCCGGCGTGAAACCCCGCTCATCATCTTCCATGTCTCGTACAAAGCTGATTGGTGACTCTTGTTGAAGGAATTCCCGTGCGGCGGCACGGAGCATCTCTTGTTCTTCGCTTAGGTCCAGATCCATGACCGACTCCCCCCTGATTGACCCTGGAACGGTTTGTCTTGTCTCCCCTGAAAGGCGCGAAAGCCCACCGACCGAGAAGCTTCGAAGTCGCCCGCTGGGAGACTCCGGCGTTTGGCCGGATCGACCGCCTCAGCGGGGATGATTCGTGGCGTTGCTTATCTCGGAAGACCCAGACCCCGCTGGGCGATGATGTTCGGCGCCAGCCAGAGACCGCCGCCACCGGCGAAGCCGTGCCCCTGCTCCATCGTGTATCGCGTCCCGTACATGCCGTGGCCAAGCGCCCGCTCTTCATCGATCCCAAAGAGCCGGTGGTACTTGATGATCTTGACGAGGGTCGGCTCGAACTGGAACTGCGTGAGAAGGTGGCTCTTGTAGTTGAGCTCCGATCCCTCCACCGCCGCTTCGCCGCCCTGGGAATTGACCCAAGCGACGCGATAAGCCAGCGCGCGCATGATCTCCACCTGAATGCGTAGCTCGGCCAGTTGGCGTTTGACGCCGATGTCGTCCAGGACACGCTTCCCGTTGAACTTCGTTTCCCGAACCTGATCGAGGAAGTGGTCCAGGTGGCGCATCAGGCCTGCCGCTCGACCGGGTCCGCCGGTCCGTTCGAAGTTGAGCGTCGTCATGGCCGCGTACCAACCGCGGTTCTCCTCGCCGAGCATGTTGTCGGCGGGGACCCTGACCTCATCGAGGAACACTTCACTCCAGTAGTGGCGGCCCAGCATGTCATAAAGAGGTCTCAGGGTGATCCCGGGTGTCTTCATGTCGGCTACGAGGTACGAGATCCCTCGATGCTTGGGTGCGTCTGGGTCCGTTCGGACCAGGAAGTGGCCCCAGTTGGCCCGGTAGGCGCCCGACGTCCAGATCTTCTGGCCGCTGATGACATATGAATCGCCGTCCCGGACGGCTCTCGTCTCCAGACTGGCCAGGTCAGTTCCGGCGTTCGGCTCGCTGAAACCCTGCGCCCATTCGACGTCACCGGCCCCCATCTGCGGGAGGAATTCTCTCTTGAGGCGATCGGACCCGTGAATCATCACGGCTCCGGTGATATTTCCGGCCGGAGACCCCTGGGGAGCGCCAGCGTATGCCAACTCTTCGGCGTACACGATCAATTTTCCTGGAGGGGCGTCATCCCCACCCCACTCCTCGGGCCAAGACATCGTGTACCAGCCCTTGTCGACCAGTTTCTTGGTGAACTCCTTCGTCACCTCTTGGATCTCCGGCAATTCCATGTCTGCCGCGATCCCACCGTACTGGCGGTAGGGAACGGGATGCCACTCATCCTTCAGGAAGCTTCTGACCTCCTGCCGGAACGCCTCGTCTTCAGGTGAAAATCGATAGTCCATTGGGTTCCTCCGACGAACTGGTCAACTACTGCACTGAAACCTACCCCAGATGGCATGAAGGGTAACATAAGCCTCGTGTTCGAAGGCGCAACGGCACCGGTTCAGATCGCTCATTCACGGGGGCGACCCGGCACCATCGGTCCTGTCTGGAACTCAACGCGGAGTCGTTCTGTATTCGGCGTGAAGCATTCGCGGTCATTGCAGGCCTGATGGCGCACTTCGATTTCGAGCGCGGCCGTCCCAGGCTCACGAATCCGACTCTCGATCGGGATGACGATGCGTTTATCAGTGTCCAAGACCTGGAATTCTTCGGGAAGGCCATCGATTCTGAACGGCACTGTTTCGGGATACCGCGCATCACGAACGACCACACCCTCCGGGGCGTTGATGGAAACGCTGGTCGGGATGTATCCCTCCGGGACTTCAGGACCGTAGACGTGGAGGCCACGTTCGACCTAGGGCGTTACGTAGAGGTCCGCCTGTTGACGCGGGTGCAGGTCGGTCGCGTTCAGCACCGCGGATATTCCGACTGCCTCGGTACCCGCCTGGTCTCTGACGGTCGACACCGAGTCGACCTGGATGTCGAACCCTGAACTGAGCATCGTCGCGCTCGTCTCGCGGACCTGGTACTCGCGGTTGAAAAACTTTCCGACGACACGCCCATCTCGCTCGACGAGATAGGTGCCCGGATACGGAATGCCGTAGTACTCGTCCTCATCCGGCCTGACAAGTGTGTTGAGGATCCCGAATTCCTTTATCACTTGAGAGTCGGTGTCCGCGAGTACCGGAAAATCGATTCCATGGTCACTCGCGAAATCCGAGAGGACTTCCAACGAGTCATAGCTGATGGCGAACAGTTTGATCGACTCGGCATCGAACTCCGCGAGGTGCTTCTGCAGCTCCACGAGCTGTGTTAGGCAGAAGGGTCACCAGCCGGCTGATCGGTGGAACATGACAAGAACTCGGTTGCCTCCCCGTGCCTCGCTGAACGTCACGGGTTGACCGTTCTGGTCTGCCAGCGTGAAGTCCGGCAACATGTCGCCGATCGCTGGTCCTGTCGGGAAACCGTATTCTTCCGGCGTTCGGAAGTTCGCGTGAACTTCTTCTTGGGGTTGGTTCGCTTGCGTCATGGACACTCCTTACTCGTCCGGACCTGAGTCTAGCCATCTGCTTGCCCGAAACCTAATCCGATACGGATTGTGCTTACGACTGAACACGGGCTGAATTCGGTAGCGGGAGCCCTTGAAAAACAGTGAAACCTCCGTTTGCGGTAGCTAGTCTGGGAGTGGAATAAGCGGCGCAGAAAAGCCGCAGATATTGGATCGAAAGGAGGCGGCAATGGCAACCGACACGCTACCCAGGGAGAGTCTGACCAGAGAGGTCGAAGCGGTGATGAATCCTGATCAATACGCCGAGACGATCGAAAACCGTCCGGGACGGACGGTCGGTGACTATGTGTGGGGCCTCCTGAGGATCTCGGTGGGTTGGATCTTTTTCTGGGCCTTCATCGACAAACTGTTCGGACTCGGGTTTGCGACCGCGTCTGAGAGTTCCTGGCTCAACGGCGGCTCGCCCACATCCGGTACCTTCAGTTCGCGACCAAGGGTCCCTTCGCCGAGTTCTATCAGTCGCTTGCGGGCAGCGCCCTGGTCGACTGGACCTTCATGATCGGGCTGTTCGGAGTCGGAACGGCGCTTCTCCTGGGTATCGGGGTGCGAGTCGCCGCGATCAGCGGAGTGGCCATGTTGTTGCTCATGTACACCGCAGCGGCGATCCAACCCGAGCACAATCCGTTCCTTGACGACCACATCATCTACGCGCTCATCCTGGCTGGTCTCCCCTTCGTGGGCGCCGGAAGGCATCTCGGTTTCGGCGGGTGGTGGGAGCGGACACAGTTGGTGCGTCTGGTCCCTGTCCTGAAGTAACTCGGTTCGACGAGAGCCCCTCTCAAGAAGAGGGGTTCTCGTTATCGTGCGGCCG
>CAZIBZ010000093.1:0-2827 GCA_964537445.1 uncultured Dehalococcoidia bacterium
GTTCTCGCCGGCGACGCCTTGTGTCGAATCGCTGGGATCCAGTTCGTCGTAGGCGGCCCGGTATTTCCTGATCTCCTCTTCGAGCACGGGATAGCCGATTTCGACAGGTGTCTCCCGGCCGATCATGGCCTTTGCTTCATCCGGGATCAGCGACTCACTCTGTGTCATGTTGCGATTCCTCCTACGGGCGGAAGTGTAAGCCGTCGCCACGCGCCCCGGGGCGCGAATGGAGTGCCGGGCCCGGCCGGTGAGCGAGGGCGAAGGATCCTTCGCCCTCGCTCAGGACGGTGGGGTGACCCAACCGTCAGTTGCAGACAGAGAACGGGACGAAAGCGGCTAGTCGACGCTCACGATCGAGAATTTGACGAGGCCCGCGGGGACCTGGACGTCGACCTTGTCTCCCTTGCGGTGTCCGATGACGGCACGGCCTACCGGGGACTCGTTGGAGATCCGTCCGTGGGCGGCGTCGGCCTCGGCGGAACCGACGACGGTGTATTCGTCCTCGTCGCCGTCGTCGCTGCGGAGGGTGAAGTGTGACCCGATCTGGATCCGTCCATCGGGTGCACGGCCTTCCTCGATGAGGACGGCGTTCTTCAGGAGGTCATCGACCTCAAGGATCCGGCCTTCCAGGAACGCCTGCTCGTTGCGGGCATCCTCGTAGTCAGAGTTCTCCTCGGTCCCGGCGGAGTCCTTCGCCTTGTACAGGCGATCCATGACCTCGAGCCGGCGTACGTTGCGAAGTTCTTCGAGTTCAGCCTCGAGCTTCTCGCGACCTTCGCTGGTCAGGTACGACTGCTTTTTCGTCGTCATATCAGCACCCTTTACGAATCGATGAACAGTGGAAACGAGCCAGAAAAAACCGGAGCCGCGCGCTCCGGCGTCAGTGATCCCCGCCCCCTGCTCTCTCTATACCGCGAGGGGTGATCAGTGTCAAGAAGTGAACGGCACTCCTCAGCTTCGCGGAATGGGTTCAGTCGGCGTCTGGCGTGGGCGTTGGAGTGGAAGTTGGGATCGGTGTCGACGTGGGAATGATCGTCCGCGGAGGCGTCGGTGTTGACGTGGGAGTGGGAGGTGGACCGGGTGTCGTGGGCGCGACCTGCGTCGGTGTCGGATTGGGACCGGTGGGCCGCTCGGGTCCGATGAGGCCGATGAACCTGGCGAGCGTTTCGCGATCGACGGCGCCGGCCCATTGCCGGGCGATCCTATGGTCCGAGTCGATGAAGAAGGTGGTGGGCATGCCTCGGACCCCGTAGTCGCGGGAAGTCGCGAGATCAGGAGTGTCGACGACGATCGCGTAGCCTTCTTCGACGGGGACCGCGAACTCGGCCAGGAAGGTTCGGGCGTCGGCCTCCGTGTCCTGGACGTCGATCCCGACGAATGCGATTTCATCCGGCCCATGTTCGTGGAACGCTTCGACGAAGAGGGGCATTTCCGATCGGCACGGTGGGCACCAGGAGCCCCAGAAGTTCACGACGAGGGGGGTGTCTTCGAAGTCGGCGAGGGAGACGAGATCGCCATCAAACGTTTCCAGCGCGAACCGGGGCGCCAGGGGGCGCGGCGCCTCCTGCGCGGACCCGTCGGTGCTCACAGGTGGGGCTCCTGAGGTCGAGCCACCCGTGGACCCGATCCCGGCGGCCGAAGTGGTTTCTGGCGTTGCGGGTGGGCCAACGGTCGCTTCCGCAGCAGGGGTTTGGTCCGGCTCGGGCGTCGTGCCGGTATCGGGCTCAACGGTGGTTACCGGCTCGGGCGTGGGTGCGTCCGGGTCGGGCGTCGGCGTGGGGGTTGGCGTGTACGCCGGGAGCGGAGTGTTCGTGGGTCGTTGAGGCTCGTACGGGACCCAGACGCGGACGGGTTCGGTGGGGTCGCTCTCCTCGTTGCCGCGAACCAGGATCGCTCGGAAGTAGAATGCGTTTCCAGGTCGGAAGATAGCGGATTCAAGGTGGAAGCTCTGTGTCGGTTCGAGCGTCTTGAACTCCGACCACGGTCCGTTCGGGCCTTCGCGCGATTCCTCGAGAACGATGAGGTCGACGGATTCGTCCGGTCGCGACCAGGAGAGACGGACCGTCCGGGTCCCGCCGACGGTGTCACCAGCGACCAAGGTCGCCTGGAAGTTGAGCGTGCTGGCGGGTGGCAAGGGCTCGAATACCTGCGAGATGCCGGAGCATCCCGCGACGAGCGTAGTCATCACCGTGACGAGCGTTGCCAACCGTCCCCGCATCCATCTACCTCAGATCGCAGTGATCGCGTCTCCCAAGGCGCCCGATCCGGGCCCGAACCGGTGACGCCTCTCGGCGTCCAGTGTATCTAGGGGCCCATACCTGAGGGCCCAGCGGGGGGATCAGGGCGGGGTGAAAAACCAAGGGACCGGCCCTTCCCAGAAGGACCGGCCCCCCGACACGGAGTGAACCGAGAGGTGTGGGCGATCGATTACCTAGCCGGTACCGCTCCCGCTGCCACTGCCGGAGCGTGAGCCGGATCCAGAACCCGTATCGCAGTCCGGGTTGTTCCTGTCACTCTTGTTCACGGCTTCGGCCAGGTTCTTCGCCCTGTTCAGGTCCGCCTTCGTGGCGTTCGGGTTCAGGAGGATGGTTTCGACTTCGGCCATGAGCACGTTGAAGGTCATGTCGCCCTGCTTCGTGCTGATCACTTCATCTCCACCGACCGCGCCCTTCGCGTAGTTGAGCCACGCGGAGAGAGTCTGCTTCAGGGCGTTCTAACGGGCCTTGTCGAGGTTCCCACCGTTGCCAGAACCAGATCCCGAACCGCTCCCGCCACCGGAGCCGGACGCGTCGGCTTTCTTGTCCTTCTTCCCCTTCTTGCCTCTCTT
>CAZIBZ010000094.1:0-4716 GCA_964537445.1 uncultured Dehalococcoidia bacterium
CGAATGCCGACCCGGCCCCGGCCACGCTCGAGCTTCGGTTCCACGAGGATTGGAACGCGCGTCTCGATCGGGCTGGGTGTTGTCGTCGTCATGGTGGTCGTGTCACCTCTGGTTGCGCTGATGGTCCGGTCTGTGCTGTCGCTGGGCGGCGATTTCTCGACCGCGGGGTATGCGGGGATCTTCTCGAACGAACGCAATTCTTTCTTCTTCGTCTCGCCCCTGACCGCGATGCGGAACTCGATCGGATTCGGGGTCGTTACCGTTGCCCTAGCCGTCCCGCTTGGAACGATCGCGGCCTTCACGCTGAGGAGTAGGGGTTCGTGGTGGCGGAGCCCACTCGATGCTCTCTACATGCTTCCGCTCGGAGTTTCGGCGGTGACGCTGGGCCTCGGGTACCTGGTGGGGTTCAAGTTCGGAGGCCTGGATCTGCGCACGACATGGGTGCCTATTGTTTTGGCGCACACGCTGGTGGCGTACCCATTCGTGCTGCGGGTCGTGTTGTCATCGCTGCGCGCGATGCGCCCACAGCTGGGAGAAGCGGCCCGAGTGCTCGGAGCCGGACGGATGCGAGCCATCTTCGTTCTCGAATTGCCGATCCTCTCTCCCGCTCTGTTGGTCGGAGCCGTGTTCGCATTCGCCGTTTCGCTCGGTGAATTTGGGGCGACATTGCTGCTCAAACGACCCGAGTACACGACGATGCCTGTAGCGATCTTTCGTTATTTGGGACGACCAGGCAGCCAGAACCTGGCTGAAGCATTGGCGATGAGCAGCCTGCTCGTGGTGATCGCGGCGGTCGGATTCCTGCTGATCGAACGGGCGCGGTACCGCGGTTGGGGTGAGTTTTGACCGCGTTCCTTGAGGTCGCGAGTATAGCCAAACGGTTCGGCGAAACGCCCGCTCTGGTCGGCATCGACCTGATGGTCGACCGTGGAACGACGGTCGCGCTGCTCGGTCCAAGCGGGTCTGGGAAAAGCACGCTAATGCGCGTGGTCGCTGGATTGGAGCACCCCGAGAGAGGGGAGGTGCGCCTCGAGGGACGGTCCATGGCCGGAACACCCCCATCGGAGCGGGGGTTCGGACTGATGTTCCAGGACCTCGCGTTGTTCCCTCACCTGAACGTCTTGGACAACATTGCCTTTGGTTTGCGGATGCGTCGATGGTCGCCGGACGCGACTCGCGAACGGGTTTCTGAGTTGGCCGATCTGACCCGGATAGGCCATCTGCTGAACCGGAGGACCGATGAGTTGTCGGGCGGAGAGCAACAACGGGTCGCGCTGGCAAGGTCACTGGCGCCGAAGCCTTCGTTGCTGATGCTGGACGAACCTCTCGGGTCGTTGGACCGAACGCTCCGTGACGATCTGATCGAAGAGATCCGCCGGATCCTCAAGGACGAGGGAGTCACCGCGCTCTACGTCACCCACGATCAGGAAGAGGCGTTCGCGATCGCCGACCGACTGGTTGTAATGAACGCGGGTCGGATCGTTCAGGAAGGACGGCCCACCGAGGTGTATTTCGAACCGGTGTCCCCGTTCGTGGCAGGGTTCCTGGGGCACGGAAACCTGTTTGGTGCCGAGGTGATATCGGCAGCGAATGGGGAGGCGACGGTTGAAGGGCCGCTTGGACGACTCACGATTCCAACCCTGGCCGGACCGTCCGGGACCGGTGGGACGTTATTGGTTCCATCGGACGCCGTTTCGATCCGCGCGAAACCGGCGCTCGATACCGACATCGCCGGGATCGTCGAACGGTCGATGATGCGTGCTGGACGTCAGGTTCTTTCGGTCCGTATCGCCAACGATGCCGTTCTGACCGGATCGGTTCCAGTCACGGAACGTGACTGGAACCCTTCAGTCGGCGATCAGGTTTGGGCCGCGGTCGATCCCCGAGGGGTCCGATTCCTCGATTGGCAGGATCGATGAGGCCGGCCCAGTCCTCCGGACGACACTTTTCGCCCAACCACCGGTTTCTCTAACGGAGGAACGTGGTAGCGCGGGCGACTGCTTGGCCGACCGGAAGTTCGAGACCCTGGCGGCCAAGGACGTCGCCGAGGGCGCTCAGGAAGAAGAGGACGTTGGCTGCGGTCGACGAATGGCCCATGAGGCCGATCCGCCAGATTCGGCCGCGGAACGGCCCGAGCCCGCCGCCGATCTCTATTCCGTGGCGCTCGAGGAGGTCGCGACGGGTTGCCGCGTCGTCGGCTCCTTCGGGGATGTACACCGTAGTCAGTGGATCTGCGCGAAACTGCTTCGGTACGACGAGGCTGAGACCGAGAGCATCGAGACCGGCACGCAACGCCGTGGAGTTTCGACGGTGTCTTGAAAACCTGACTTCGAGACCTTCCTCGTGGATAAGCTGGAGCCCCTCATGCAACGCGTAGATCATCGAGATCGGCGCGGTGTGATGGTAGGCACGGCCCTCACCCCAGTAGTTCTCGATCAACGAAAGGTCGAGGTACCAACTTCGAACCTTGGTTGAGCGTCGATGAAGCATCTCGCGCGCCGCTTCGCCGAGGGTGATAGGTGCGAGTCCGGGAGGCACACCGAGGCATTTCTGGGTGCCGCTGTAGCAGACATCGATGCCCCATTCATCGACCCTCAAATCGGAACCGCCGAGGGATGTAACCGCATCGACGAGGAAGAGGGCTCCAGCATCGTGGGCTGCAGCGGCGAGGTCAGGCAGAGGTTGGATGACGCCCGTTGACGTCTCGATGTGGACCACGGCGAGTACCTTCGGCGAGTCCGTCGTCGCCAGGGCGCTGCGAACGGCTCCAAGGTCGAGCGGCTGATTCCATTCGGCTTGGACGGTGACAACGGTCGCACCGTATCGCTCAGCGACGTCGATCATCCGTTGACCGAACAGCCCGTTCACCCCGACAACGATCGTGTCGCCTGGCTCCACGAGGTTCGCGATGGCGGCTTCCATACCGGCCGATCCAGTGCCGGATATAGGAATCGTCAGTTCGTTCGAGGTCTGGAAAGTTTCTCGAAGGAGGGCCATCGTCCGATCCATGATCTCAAGGAAAGTCGGGTCCAGATGCCCAACGATCGGCGCAGCCATCGCCTGCGAAACGCGTGGGTGCACATTGCTCGGACCCGGACCAAGGAGGGTGCGGACCGGAGGGTTGAATCCGATATCCAGCGGCTGGCTCATATTTGGTCACCTCGTGTGGAGCTTTCAAACAACGCTATCACTGAGGGAAAACTGGAGCCAAAAACCAACGAGTCGGGGTGGGGGACCCGACTCGCTGGCTCAGGGGGTAGGGTGGAGGGGAGGAAGGTTGGCTGAGTTAGTTGGCCTCCTGTGGCCGGTGGGAAACAGTGGCTTCCAAGTTGGTCAGCACTTTGAGTACCCGCAAGCAGTGCACAGCAGGCAACCTTCTGCCACGACGAGCGGGCTGTAGCAGTCGGGGCACTGGAGCGTCGGTTGGTCTGACCGTTCGTCAACCGGCGGGAGCGGAGCGGGCTGTCCGCGACCCGGGAGTAGGCCAGGCTGAGTCGCTACCGGAGAATCCTCCGGTTCGACCTCGTCGAAAGAGACCTTGTCGGCGAATGCCTCCTGAGCGCGGCGTTTCAACTCGTCGCGTTCCAGGTCCGGCGGCGCGGCATGGCGCATCAGCGCGATCGCCAGTGCGTCCGGTGCGCTGAGCACCTGGTGTCCCTCATCCCAAGTGGGATGGCAGGTGATTCCACGGAGTTGTTCGATGACCTGCGCCGGGTCGATGCCTGAGCGCAGTGCGAGAGAAGCCAGCCGGCTGACGGCTTCCAAATACGCGGAATCATCCGTGCCGGCTTTGCCAAGGTTGGTAAAGACCTCAAACGCGTTGCCGTACTCGTCCTTCGTGATCGTGATGTAGACGTTGCCGTGACCGGTGCGGATCCGTTCCGTGACTCCGCTCAGGGTCCCCGGTCGAGTCCTCGGAACCCTGTACGCGCTGGTCACGCCGGCTTCCGGTGCGACTGCCTCATCGGACGGACTGATGGTCCTGCCCGTTGAGAGAACCTGCTCGTCCTTCGAGCCGTCGCGGTAGATGGTGATGCCCTTGCAATCCAGTTCGTACGCGAGGCGGTAAGCGTCCGCGACGTCTGAAACGGAGGCATCGTGCGGCAGGTTGATCGTCTTTGAAACTGCGTTGTCCGTGTACTTCTGGAACGCCGCCTGCATGCGGACATGCCATTGGGGCGCGATGTCGTGTGAAGTCGCGAACGCTTGCTGGGCTTCGAGTGGGACGCCTTCCAATCCTCTGGCAGAACCGACGTCCGCGAGCCGCTGCATGAGGTCGTCGGAGTAGTACCCACCCTCTTCCGCCGCCTGCTTGAACCACGGATTGACTTCGACCAAGCGGGTCTTGTCCATCACGTTGCGAACGTATGACAGCGCGAATAGTGGCTCGATGCCGCTGGAGGCCTCGGCGATGATGCTGATGGTCCCCGTTGGGGCGATGGTGGTCGGAGCCGAGTTCCGCATGGGTCGGGCATCCGGTACGTCGTAGATGGATCCGTAGAAGGCCGGGAACGGTCCGCGTTCCTTCGCCAAGTCCTGAGACGCCTTCCATGTGCGTTCCTGGATGAAGCTCATCAGCCGCTCACCAAGGGCGATCGCTTCTTCGGAGTCGTAGGAGATCCCCATCCGTGTGAGGATGTCCGCCCATCCCATGATCCCGAGGCCGATCCGGCGGGTCATCTTGGACATCTCATCGATCTGCGGGATCGGATAGCT
>CAZIBZ010000095.1:0-8890 GCA_964537445.1 uncultured Dehalococcoidia bacterium
ATCGCCACCGAGTTGCATCTCAAGAGACTCATCGTCGGCGGTTTCGAGCGCGTCTACGAGATAGGCCGCATCTTCCGGAACGAGGGGATAGATGCCTCACACAACCCCGAGTTCACCACCATGGAGAGCTACCAGGCCTACGCCGACTATCGCGACGTCATGGAGATGGTCGAACAGATGGTGTCATCGGTCGCGGAGCAGGTCACCGGCTCGATGGTCGTCCCCGGCGGAGACGGCCAGGACATCGACCTCACACCACCGTGGACACGACTCTCACTCCTCGACGCGGTTCGCGAATGGTCCGAAGGGATCGACTTGCTGGACGAAAAATTCCGGACCGCGGACGGTCTCCGCGCTGCCATGCGCGAACGCGGACTGACGCCTGCGAACGGCACCTCATGGCCCCAACTCGCCGACAAGCTCGTCTCCGACCTCGTCGAGCCCCGTCTCGTCCAGCCGACCTTCCTGACCGACTATCCCGTCGAGATGACCCCGCTCGCCAAGGCCGTCCCGGGCGAACCACGTGTCGTCGAGCGCTTCGAAGCCTTCGTGCGTGGCACCGAGATCGCCAACTCCTTCACCGAACTCAACGACCCCGTCGAACAGCGGTCCCGCCTCGAAGCGCAGGAAGAAGCCCGCCGTGAGTTCGGAGCAGACGACTTCGACCGCCTCGACGAAGACTTCCTCGTCGCGATGGAGCACGGCATGCCGCCAACCGGCGGACTCGGCATCGGTATCGACCGCCTCGTCATGCTTCTGACCAGCCAGACCAACATCCGCGAAGTGGTCCTTTTCCCGCAGCTCCGATCACTGGAGTAACTGTCCCCCCGCGAGTGTGATCAGCTACGAATCCTCGCCCGGCCGCTCCACCAACTGGAGCAACACGCCCTTCGTCTCCCTCGGATGGATGAATACCAAATACGGATCGGGAACGTCCGCACCGATCAACCGCACCCCACGCCCCTGCAGCTTGCTGTCTCGAACTCGCACACCTCTCCGTTTAACGTCACCGATCCGGGGATCCCCACCCGGTCCATGATCTTGAGGATCCGCCAGATTCCAACGCGCAGCCCGTAATCCCGCCAGCCGTAGTTGATCACGTCGGGCTTCAGCTGCGTCGACCCGTCGCTCTGTGCCGTCGCCGGGAGGTCCAGCTTGAAGTGTTCGACGTTCACGCAAACCCAGACCGCCAGGCGTTCGCCGTTCGGCCATCGGAACCCCGGACGCTGTGTGATCGGCGAGAAGTCGTAGCGAGTGTTGTCGGTGGCCATCGAGACGTCCTCCGTATCGATCGGAACGAGACCCCTAAATCTACACGCTGAGGTGGGGCGATTCAGAGGTCGACCGTCTGGACAAGCTGACCCATGGACTCCTCCCTGTACGACGTCTCAAGATCCTGCACATTTTCCAGGCCGTGTTCTCGATCGGCACCAACATCGGCGTTGCGTACTCGGCCTGGCTGATCGTGAGGAGTTCCCAGCTTCCGCCCGAGACGCGGTGGCCGTCATCCGACCCCGACCCGGACCGCCCATCGCAGCGGAACGGCGGTACTATCTCAATCTCGCATCGATCCGCGACGGTTGACCATCATGGACACCAGGCTCGATATGCACGGTGATGCCTGGGCTGAAGCCCAGGCCAATTTCGTCGAGTTCTACAACCAGCACGCGAAAGCCGGCTCGGCATCCGGGCGCTTCCCGCGTTTGGACGTCGTTCACGGCTACGGATCGACCGGTGTGGGTGGTGTCCTCCGCTCCCGTTTCCGGGGCTTCCTCGATCGACATTCCCCCAAACACCTGGAGTACGTGCCGGGTGAATCGGTTGACGGCAACTAGGGCCATACGTTCGTCACGCCAAAGACTCCGCTGCCGTCGGCGCGGCAGGGTCTCGAACGCGAGATCCTCGACTACTGCCAGACGCCTCGAACGCAGACCAAGATCATTGGCAAGTTCCGCAGGCACGGACAACCCGAGATCCTCGCCGCGCTCGCCGCCCTGGCCAGGCAGGGCGTCCTGAAGTCCGAAAACCAGCGCGGCCAGAAGATGCACCGGGCCCTTTGATCGATACTCCCCTCTCGTCCTGCGGAGAGGGGCCGGGGGTGAGGTGAACCCCGCGAACGAAACCGACCAAGACTCGGGGTGGTATCCCACCGTATGCAGCACGATCTTGCCATTCTGGACTCGGAACGTGTCGTTCCCGAATGCAACGACCCCCGGTATCGACCACGAAAGGTAGGCGTATTCGCCGTTGATCTCTTGCGCGGTCACTTCGAACTTCGCCAGGTTCTCAGGCGTCAGCAGGTCCGCCATTCCGGCCATCGCTTCCCCGATCTGCGCCAGGCCGGTGGCCCCACCCGCGGGTGACATGAACACGGATTCGTCCGCGTAGTCGGAAAGGACCGCCGGGAAATCAAGCGCCATCACCGAGTCCACATGGTGCTTGAACACCGCTGCTGTCTAGTCGTTCGTTGTCATCTATCCGTCCTCAGCGGGTCCGTTCTCGCAGTTGGGGCAACATACGCTCCCGGATTCGCTCCATACAAGGCGAACTGACTACTAACATCCCGGCTGACTGGTGGTACACTTAAAGGCGATGCCTCGGTGGTTCTAGCGGAGTGGACCCACCCGTTCCCATCCCGAACACGGAAGTGAAACGCTTCAGCGCCGACGATACTGGGGGAGCAGTCCTCTGAGGAAAATAGGTCGCTGCCGGGGCTCTTACGGAAGCCACCGCCGCCCGCGCACCAACATGGTCCGGGCGGCGTTTCCGTTCCTGTTCCCGTTCTCAACGTGACCGATTCCAACCCTACTTCTGAAGCAGGTCTGTTCCGGGCCGGTGACCTCGTCCTCCTCATCGACCGCAAGGCTCGGCGTCGGCTCATCACGTTAACCGAGGGCGGTGTCCTCCACACCCACACGGGCATCCTGCCTCACGCCGAGATCATCGGCGCTCCGGAGGGCACCGATCTGAAAACTGTGGGCGGCGCCGCCTATCTCATCGTCCGGCCCACACTCGGGGACTACATTCTCTCGATGGGCCGGTCCGCGACCCCCATCTACCCCAAGGACCTCGGGGCGATCATTACCTACGCCGACATCTACCCCGGTGCTGCGGTCGTCGAAGGTGGGACGGGGTCTGGAGCACTTGCTCTTGCCATCCTGCGCGCCGTTGGCGAGCGAGGCCGGGTCGTCTCCTACGACGTCCGGCCCGAGTTCGCCGCGAAGGCGCTGGAGAACGTCGGGGCGTTCGCCTCGCCGGAGTTGGCAGCCCGGTTGGAGACACGGGAAGGAAGCCTCTACGAACCGATCGTGGACCGGGACGTCGACCGGATGGTGCTCGACGTCCCCGAGCCATGGGAGGCCGTCTCGAACGCAGAGGTCGTCCTGCGCCCAGGTGGAATCTTCGCCTGCTTCCTCCCAACCACCATCCAACTCCACCGCATTGCGCAGACGCTCGACGATAGCCCTGCCTTCGGCATGGTCGAGCAATTCGAGATCATCTTCCGTGAATGGGACTCCGGCCCCATGACCATGCGCCCCGCGCACAGAATGGTCGCCCACACCGGCTTCGTAACCATCGCCCGCCGGCTGGCTTATGGAACCGGCGACAATTCCGCGACTAACACGTCTCCCGAATAGCGCCATCGGGGCCACGAGCCTTCGGCCCGGATCCTACCCCCGCTCCACCGGCACGCGGAAGCGGACCACTGTTCCCCCACCAGCCGAACTTGCTACCAACACCCGCCCGTAGATCGAATCCATCCGCTCCCGCATGATTCCCATGCCATTCCCACGACCCGGAGGCGAGTCCCCACCGGTCGGATCGAAACCAGCGCCGTCGTCCGCGACCCGGATTGTCAGAGATCTGCCGCGCCGGGATGCGCTCAACGAAACCCGTGTCGCCTTCGCGTGGTTCCGGACGTTTGCCAGCGCCTCGCTGATGGCGGACTGAAGCTCGCTCGCGACGCGTGCGGGCAGGTCGCTCTTTCTCGGGTTCTTCCCCGCGCGGATCGTTACCGGCGGTCCGCCAAGTCTCGTGTGCGCCACCGAGGCTTCTTCAAGGACTCGTGAAACCGGCACCATTCCCGACGGCGTCTCGCGAAGGTCACCGATTGATCTGCGGACCTCGCCCAACAGATCCCGGCCCGCCGACATGATCGTGCCAAGCTCCTCGTGGGCCGAAGCTGGATCGTCCGAGTCGATGTGGTCGAGCGCGGCCTGTGTCTTCAGGATCACGAACGCCAGCATCTGCGCCAGCCCGTCGTGGAGGTCCTGGGAGATGCGAGTTCGTTCTTCCTGTATCGCCGAGGCGCGGGCCTCCGCGACCCTCGAGGAGTTCAGTTCCGTGGAAAGGCGCGCTCCCTCGACGAGCTGACCCAACCCCGTCGAGATTGCAGTGATCAGCCGCACCCGGTCCGGGGTCAACCGCCCCTGCTGGTCCGACAGCGCCAGCACCGCGATCGGTTCGTTGTGAGCAAGGATCGGCAATGCCAGCAGCGAAAGGTGCTCCGCGTAGGCGTGTGCGTGCTTGAATGCTCTGGGGTCCTCCGCGTAGTCGGCCGAGAGTTGTGGGGTCCCGGTTGCCAGGGCCCTCCCCATCGTGGCCGCGTCGATCGGCTGCTCAAAGACCCCCCTCGCGTCCTCACCGTCCGGGCCACTGGTGGCAACCAGTCTCAGGACCCTTCGCTCCGCGTCCGGAACGCGAAGCACCAACTCGTTCCCGGTTGGTCGCCCGGTCGGCTTCGAGTAGGACCGCGATGGCTGCCGCATAGGCGCCAAGGACTTCGACCCGCCGCGAGTCGAAGTGGTCCCTCTTCGCGGAAAGGACCGTCAGCACTCCATCGACGCGGCCACCCGCCAACACCGGGATCCAGGCCGCCGCCTGCACTCCGTTTCTGCGCGCACAGTCCTCGAACGCGGCGGTAATGCCGAACGGATTCCCGAAGAAGTCGTTTGAAACACCGGGAACTCCTTCGCGAAAGGCGAGTCCGGCGCGGTTGTTCGAAATGTCGATCACTGCCGGCGGTGGCTGATCCTCTCGGTCGCCGCCGACCGTCGCGGCCAGTCTCAGGCCCCCGGTTTCTGGATCGGGCAGGCGCAGAATGACTTCGGTAGCCTGCGAAAGGTCGTACGTCCGTTCCAGCAGCGCCCGTACTCGCTCATCGTGGGTTTCGGCGCTCGCGAGAGCACTCGACAGCGCGGCCAGCGCACCGAACGCTTCATCGCGGGAGCTGTCGGTCGAGTTCGTCATGGTCGAGCACATTCTCTCCCCACGGTCATCGACCGTCCAATCACGACTCGTACCCATCGTGTGCTTGACACGTTCCGAGAGCGTTACCAGACTCCGATAACCGGTCGAGACAGCCACTATGGGGGGTAGGCGTCGATGGGGGACACGGTCGACGCGACGGAGAGCGGGGTCGTAGCGCCGCGCGCATCGCGAGCCGCTCCCCGGGTCTTCCGCGGCTGGTACATCGTCGCCTCCGGCTTCTGGATGATGTTCTACTCCACCGGAGTCGGGTTCTATGGTTTCTCGGCGTTCATCGACCAGATAGCGGACTCCGTCGCCAACGGCAGCCGGGCAGTCGTCGCAGGCGCCGTGTCGGTCCAACGCCTTGAGTCGGGCATCATGGGCCCGATCATCGGCTTCCTTGTCGACCGCGTCGGACCCAGGATCATCCTCATCACGGGTTTCGCGATCGCCGGGCTGGGGTTCATTCTCGTCTCGCGCGCCACCAACGTTTTCCAGTTCTATGCGGCGTACCTCTTCCTTGCGCTGGGCCTGGGCGCCGGGTCGTTCCTCGTGATCAGCACGGCGGTGTCGAACTGGTTCATCCGGTACCGGGGCCGCGCCCTCGCCATCGTCTTCCTCGGCCCCGGGTTCTCGACATTTCTCGTTACCTTGCTTGTCTGGTCGATCGAGGAGATCGGCTGGCGCGACACGCTCGCACTCGTCGGTGTCGGCACGTGGGTCGTCGGGATCCCGCTGTCGCTGGTGTTCCGCCACCGGCCGGAGGATGTCGGACTCTTGCCGGACGGCGACCTCGAACCCGAGCCCGGTGCGGTCGACGGCCAACCGGTCGACCAGACCGGCCCGCCCGCTTCAACGGCTCCGCCGGAAACTGACTTCACGGTGGGGGCGGTTCTGCGCATGCGTAGCTATTGGCAGTACGTTATTGCCACCTCGATCCAGAGCGCTGGATTCTCCGCCCTCGTCATATTCCAGATTCCGGCCCTCAAGTCCTACGGACTTACACCCGCGACGGCGGGTACGGTCGTCCTCTTTTGGGGGATCGGCAGCATCCCCGGCCGTGTCCTCGGTGGCTACCTCGCTGATAAGTTCGATAAGCGGCTCATTTTCGCCGGGTCGATCATCGTCCAGATGGTCGGCATCGGCTTCCTCGTCACCGCCGACAGCTTCGCCGAGGCATTGGCGTATGCGCTGATCCATGGTTCCGGCTGGGGTGCGACGACCCCCAGCCGCCTCGCCCTCCAGGGCGAGTACTGGGGCCGCAGCATCTTCGGACGCCTCATGGGACTCCAGATGGGCCTCTCCGCCTTCGGCGGTATCCTCTCCCCGCTCTTCGTCGGCTGGATGTTCGACCGGTACGGCACCTACGACACGGCGTTCGTCATCCTGTTCGTGCCGCTGGTCCTGTGCTTCGCCCTCGTGCTCACGATGAGGCGGCCCCAGATGACGACTACCTGACCGGGCTCCATCCCGACGCTTTACCCTGAAGGCGTCATGTGTGGCAGATACAGCATTACCACCGCCCTCGGCGACCTCTGGACCCGCTTCCCCCTCCGGGACGAGAACCTCGCCTACCAGGCACGGTTCAATATCGCCCCGACCGCCCCTGTCCTCGCCGTTATCGACGAGGGTGACCGCGGCACCGGCCAACAACCCCACGGCGAGATGCTCAAATGGGGCTTGGTCCCGTTCCGCGCCAAAGATGCGAAGAGCGGTGCCCGCCTCATCAACGCCCGCTCCGAGACCGCCGCACGGAACTACTCGTTCCGCTTCCCCATGGAGCGCCGACGCTGCCTCATCGTCGCGGACGGCTTCTACGAATGGCGCAAGGAGGGCAAGGCGCGACACCCATTCCGGTTCGTCGCAGGCGACGGCGCCCCGTTCGCGTTCGCCGGCATCTGGGACGAATGGCGCTCCTCGGAAACCGACGACGTCCTCCGCACCTGCTCGATCCTCACCACTGAGGCCAACGCCCTCGTCGCAAAGATCCACGACCGCATGCCCGTCATCCTCCGCCCAGAGGACGAAGCCCGCTGGATGGACGCCTACGCCGTCTCCACCGCCGTCAACTCTGTCCGGAACGACGTCCCCGAGTGCATCACCCCCCTCCCCGTGGGTGAAGAGGGGCCGGGGGTGAGGTAAGCGCCTGAAGAACCAACGCCGCACCGCGGACAACAGGTGCGGGACCAGGAGCGTCTGGTCCGTCCCTCCAGTCAGCGCCAATCCCGCCGGGAACGTCCCCATCTCGACCCGGTTCAGGACCTCGCCCGTCTCGGTATCCAGCGCGGTCAGCGTTCCCGAGACCAGGTCGCTCACATAGGCCGCGCCTTCGGACACGACGATTCCATACGGTGCTGGACCCCGGCCCTTTCACGGTCTGTGGAGCCGGAGCGCAGATCGATCCGTGTCACCGCCCCCGACTCATGGTTCGCGACGAACGCCACCGAGCCGTCCGGGCCGAACGCCACCGTCCGAGGGTCCCGCCCCACCGACGCCTCGCGGATCACCTCCAGGCTCGCGGCGTCGACGATCGTCACCGAGTCGCTGTCCGGGTTCACCGCGATCACTAGCGTCCCATCCGCCGATACGGAAACAGCCGATGACTGAGATGGCGGGTCGAGGGCGGGCACGCCTGCGACGGGACCGGGCGTCAGCGCTCCTGTTGGAACCGGGCTTGGCGAAGGGTCGATGGCACCAGAGCCTGTGGGCGTCGGCGAACCGCCGAAATCCCCCTTGCCAGGAACGGATGTGGGTTCGGCGACCCCCGGCTCGGATCCGCCACACCCCGCCGAAGAACTCTCTACCGAGGCAGCCCCAATCCGCGCTGCGCCACGATGTTCCGCTGGATCTCCTTCGTCGCGTGGCCGAACGTCCGCCCCGTGCTCATCAGCGCGTTCACCCCGATGAACCCGTCCAATGGCGCCTCGCTCCACGAATGCGGAGACACCAGCGATGCCTCACCGATGATCCCGGCGAACCCGCGCCACAGCTCCTGCACCAGTTCGCCCGAAAGAACCCGCGAGATCGAGGCCACTCGGCTCACGTCCTCGCCCAGGTTGCTCTCCCAGACCCCCTGGTAGCAGATCGCCCGGAACACGGCCAGCTTCACACGTATGTCCGCCACGCGGTTCCGTGCCATCGGGTCGTCCAGCACGGAGCCCCCGTTTACGCGGTAGCCCTTCGCGAAGTCGACGAACTTCTCCCACTCGCGCAGGAGTGCCGCCGGCGACCCGATCTCCACCCGCTCCGACGTCAGCGAAGCCGCCATCACGTACCAGCCGCGGTTCGCCTCGCCGAGCATGTTGCGAGACGGCACCCGCACGTTGTCGAAGAACTCCTCGCTCCACCGCCGCCGCCCCGCCATGTCGTACAGCGGTCGAACCGACACGCCCGGTGAGTCCAGTGGCAGATAGACGATCGACAGCCCGCGGTGCTTCGGCGCCTCCGGGTCCGTACGGACCAGCATCCGGATCCAGGTCGAGCTGTGGGCGGTCGACGTCCACATCTTCTGGCCGTTGATCACCCAGTCGTCGCCGTCCTTCACCGCTCGTGTCGTCACGCCCGCCAGGTCCGACCCGTTCCCCGGCTCCGATAAACCCAGGGCGATCGGCATCTCGGCCTTCGCGATGTCCGGCAGCCA
>CAZIBZ010000096.1:0-2722 GCA_964537445.1 uncultured Dehalococcoidia bacterium
ATGACGACGAAGGGGTGGTGGCAGCACCACCCCTTCGTCGTCATCTCTCTGACGGATTGAAGAAATTCAGTCGGAGATGAGCTTGACCCATCCGCTCAGGGTCGCGTCGCGCCCCTCCTGACGGTGGTCCCAATGAAAGGATCGCATGTCGCGCTCCGCTTCCGGTGTCTGATCTTGGTAGGCCGTGGTCTGTTCGTGCGCGATCTGGGGTCGTTCGATCCAGACACCGCGAACCTCAAGCGTGTCGTCTTCGAGGAATAGGACTGTCGGGATACGTGGTACATCCCCGCGCGCCGGGAAACGGTCCATCACGTCTGAGTTCTCGTCTCGCCTCAGGATCTTGAGGTCCCACCCCGCGGCGTCAGTCACGCCCTTCAACAGTGGGAGAGTACGTTGCACGTCTGGGCACCAGTCCTCGCCCAGAAGGACGACCTGAAATCCTCCGGGCCGGCGGACATTCCGGAATTCCGATGCTCGGTCTTTTGAAATCTCGATCTCAGCTTCGTGGGACCGGAAACGCTCGCGTAATTCTGGTTTGGCCCAATCGAGAAATTCGACGTAGGTCCTGGCGCTTCGGAGTTGTTCGGCATTCACCGGGTTGTTCCGCTCGACGGCCATGTTTTCCCACCCCTGAATCGACGATGGCGACACGTTCCAGCATAAGTCGAGGCTGCTTCGCGAAGACTTTCTCAAACGTTCCCCTTCTCGCCATCGGAGCCGTTGTGCTACATTCCGACCGTGGTTGACATGCGTGCCAGCCGTACCTGAAATCGAGCTTTTGCATGCAGAAGGAGCACCAGCATGAAGGCCCTTGTTTTCGAGGGATATGGGGGATACGACGTCCTTGAGTGGAAGGACGTACCGGATCCGAAAGCCGGACCGAACGATGTGGTCATCGAAGTGAAGGCGACAGCGGTCAACTACAACGACATCTGGGGCCGCCGCGGAGCACCGCAGGAGGTGCCTCTGCCGCATATCTCAGGAAGCGACGTCTCCGGCGTCGTCACTGACATCGGTTCTGAGGTGACCACAGTCAAGACCGGAGATGAGGTCCTCGTCCATTGCGGCCGGCCGGCCGGCGGCAACCGCGAAGGACAGGAATACAACATCTGGGGGTACGACTGGCCGGCGCTGGACGGCGCCCATAGTGAGTACGTGAAAGTTCCCGCCGAGAACGTCGTTCCCAAGCCGACGAATGTCACTCACGAAGAAGCCGCCTCTTTCCCGCTCGTGTTGGTCACGGCCTGGAGGAAGCTGGTCAACAAGGCTCCCGTCAGGCCCGGTGATCATGTCCTCATCTGGGGTGCCGCCGGCGGGCTCGGAGTCATGGCGATCCAGATCGCGAAGCTGTTTCATGCTCATCCGATCGCGGTCGCATCGTCCGACGAGAAGCTGGAACTCTGCAAGAATCTTGGCGCCGACTACCTCATCAACCGACGAACGCAGGATGTCCGTGGAGAGATTCGGAACATCCGCGGGCGAGCAGGCGTGGACATCGTCTTCGAACACCCCGGCCAGGCCACCATGGGACTCAGCGTGCAACTGGCGAAGTGGGGCGGGACGGTCGTCACTAGCGGCGCCACCAGCGGATACGATGGGACGATCGACCTGAGGCACATCTTTTTCCGCCAGGTGTCGCTTGTCGGTTCGACACTGGGCACCGTCGATGAGCTGAAAGACGCTCTCGACATGGTCCAGGCGGGCCACATTAAGCCGGTGGTCCACAAGGTCCTACCCATGCAAGATGCGGGAGAAGGCCAACGTTTGGTGGAAGAAGACGAAGCCCAGGGCAAGATCGTCCTAGTCCCCTGATTGGAACTTCAACCGTGGTGTCGTCGACGGAGTATGGTCTGCGTTATGGGCGGATCCGGAGATTGATTTCAACCAGCTGCATCAGGGAAACGGGCTCACAGTGAAGTCGACTGAATACGACGTTGCCGTGGTCGGAGCGGGTCCGGGTGGAAGCCAGACGGCCCGGCTTCTCGCCGACCGGGGGCACCGTGTCCTGGTTCTCGAGGAACACGAGAGCGTCGGCCTCCCGGTTCATTGTTCCGGATTCGTCACGCCCAGGACCCTGAGCGAAGCCGGGGTTTCGGCGGGGCTGGTGCTGAACGAGGTCAAAGGTGCAGTCGTGCATAGCCCGGGGGGCAAGCCTCTTGAACTGGGTGGCGACAAAGTTCGGGCGCTCGTGCTCGACCGTGAGGCGGTGGACGTGACCATCGCCGATCGAGCTGCCTCGGCAGGAGCGGAATATCAACTGCGGACGAAGGTGGAAGACATTTGCTTCGGCCCCTCAGGTGCGCTATTGAGGGCGAGGGAAGCTTTCCAGTGGAAAGACTACAAAGCACGCCTCGTCGTCGGAGCTGATGGGGCGCGCTCGCGCGTCGCGGCACAGATTGACCGCCCCGAGGCGCAGTTGATTTGGTGCGCTGGAGCTGAACTTCGTCTTCCGGACCACCCAACTGACATGGTCCGGATCTATGTTGGTAGTGAACTGGCTCCAGGCTGGTTCGCCTGGACGATCCCGATGGGCGGAGGGTCGGTGCGCATGGGCATCGGCAGCGTCATGGGCAATACAGGCGAAAAGCCGCGCAAGCTGCTCGACAATCTGATCCAGTCTCACCCCGGACATTTCCAGGGTATGGAGATTACCTCGTTCGGGGGAGGGTTCATCCCGTTGTACGCGCCGTCGAAGACCTATGCGGACCGAGTTTTGCTCGTC
>CAZIBZ010000097.1:0-6767 GCA_964537445.1 uncultured Dehalococcoidia bacterium
CCGAGGAAGATGAAGCTGCCGATCGGGCGATGCGGGTCCGAGAGCCCGGCGCGGGCCCGCCTGATCGCGTCCGAGAGCGCTGTTACCGCCTTTTCCTGGCCGATGACCCGCGTATGAAGTTCATCCTCCATCCGGATCAGACGGTCCGTCTCCTCCTCGAGCATCCGGGTCACCGGGATCCCGGTCCACTCGGAGATGAGACGCGCGATGTCCTCGCTTTCGACGGTATCGCGGATCTCTTTGTCCTTGCGCCACTCGGCGAACTCGTTTTCGTAGGACTCCTCGATCCGGACCCGTTCCTGGCGCTGTCCCATGGCTTTCTCGTAGTCGGACCGCTGAGACGCTGCCTCTTCCTCGTGCTCCAACCGACGAATCCGTTCGACCATCTCTTTCAACTCCGGCGGGAAGGATTCCGCGTCGATCCGCAGCCGGGAGGCGGCCTCGTCGATTAGGTCGATGGCCTTGTCAGGGAGGTGGCGATCCGTGATGTACCGCGCGCTCAGACGCGCGGAGGATTCAAGCGCTTCATCAGTGATGCGGACCTTGTGATGAGCCTCGTACTTGGGGCCGACGCCATGTAGGATCGCGATCGTGTCCTCGACACTCGGTTCCTCGACGTAGACCGGTTGGAATCGCCGAGCGAGCGCCGTGTCCTTTTCGATGTGCTTCCGATATTCGTCGAGCGTCGTTGCGCCGACCGCCTGAAGCTCACCCCGGGCCAACGCCGGTTTGAGCATGTTTGATGCGTCGATGGCGCCCTCGGCACCACCCGCTCCGACGACGGTGTGAAGCTCGTCGATGAAGAGGATGACCTCGCCCTTCGCGCGCTTCACCTCATCCAGGACGGCCTTCAGGCGCTCCTCGAATTCGCCCCGGAACTTGGAACCGGCAACCAGAGCCCCCATGTCGAGCGCCATCACTCGATGCTCCTGGAGCGATTCTGGGACATCGCCGGAGACGATTCTTTGCGCGAGTCCCTCGGCGATCGCCGTCTTGCCAACGCCGGATTCGCCGATGATCACCGGGTTGTTCTTCGTCCGACGCGTGAGGATCTGCATCACCCGTTGGATCTCCGTCTGACGTCCGATGACCGGGTCGAGTTTGCCGTTCCGGGCGAGTTCACTCAGGTCGATGCTGTACTTCTGGAGCGCCTGGTACTTTTCCTCGGCGCGCGGATCATCGACTCGCGCCCCGCCCCGGACTTCCTGCAACGCGGCGTACAACCGCTCCTGCGTAACTCTCGAATCCGCGAAGATCTTTGCGACGTCGCCCTGGCGCTCCAACGACATGGCGATGAGCAGGTGCTCGACACTGATGAAATCGTCTTTCAGGCGCTGGGCTTCATTGTCGGCAGCCTGGAACATCTGCTGAAGCCTCGGGGTGATGTAGACCTGCGTGCCGGAAGAGGCCATCTTCGGGCTGCGGTCGAGCGCCTCCTTCACCTGCGCGAGGACCGCAGACGGGTCAACGCCGGCCGCCTCGAGCACCGTGCGCGCAAGGCCGTCTCCTGGCTGGAGCAGGGCGTAGAGGACATGTTCCACGTCCCACTGGCTGTGGTGCATCTCCTGGACCGCCTGCTGCGAGGTGGCCAGCGCTTCTTGCGCCTTTTCCGTAAATCGATCTGGCTTTAACATCCCTGCCCCACCTATCCCTGTGATTCCTTCTCTCTGACTCCAGAACTGTTCGGCTGCGCGAATGTCGCCTTGGCCGGGAGACTTCGCTGGCCGGTCAGTTCAGCAACCTTTGCCTCGAGGGTGTGGATCGCCTTCTCCATCTGGGCCATCTGTTCTCCCATCCGGATGATCACCTCGACTCCGGCGAGATTCACGCCTAGCTCATCGACCAGCGATTTGATCCTGCGGATGTGCTCGACGTCACCGTCGCTGTAGTAGCGGACGTTCCCGGCGGAACGCTGCGGGCTGACCAACCCGCTCCGTTCGTAGTACCGCAGGGTTTGAACGTGCAGCCCGACGAGCCTTGCGGCGACGCGGATCGAATAGAGCGGTTCATCGTGGCGCGCCGTCATGAGATTCCTTCCGGGCCTTCGGCGGCCTCGGTCGTCCCATCCGGCTCAATCTCCGGAGCCCTCGAGGCTCGTAGTTCTTCGAGCAGCTCTCGTTCGCGATCGGACAACCCGGTTGGAAGCTCGACCCGGATGTTGACAAACAGGTCGCCGAAGTCGGATGGGTCGCTTTGGGTCGTCCCCTGCCGGGGCATTCCCTGCCCCGAAAGCCGCATTCCCTGCCCATTCTGTGTCTCCGGCGGCACACGGAGCGCCAGCGAGCGTCCGCGCAGCGTCGGCACCTGGACTTCACCACCCAACAACGCGTCCAGCATCGGAACACCGACCTCGACGATGAGGTCGTTTCCGGAGCGCTTGAACGATGGATGTGATCGCACCGTGATGTTGAGGAACAGGTCGCCGGCGGGCCGTCCGCTCGCGCCACCCGGCGATCCTGCGCCAGCGATTCGCACCCGCGAGCCGGTATCGACACCAGCTGGGATGTTTACCTCGAGCCGCCGCGTTCTGCCCGGTCCCGGGACCGTCACGGTCCTGGCCGTTCCCTCGTAGGCTTCTTCGAGTGAGACCTCCACCGCGGCCTCGACGTTTGCGGGCCGCGCCGGCCCGCGTCTTCGTTGACCGCCACCGAATGGGTGCCCGCCGCCTCCCTGTTGTCCTCCGCCGAAAAACTGGCCGAGGATCTCGTTCAAGTTGCCACCGAACCCACCGCTCATCCCACCTGGCGAGAATCCGAATCCACCGCGCTGTGAGTGCATCTCGTTGATCTGGTCCGCATAGCGCCATTGGTCGCCGAAGCGGTCGTATTTGCTGCGGGCATCCGGGTCCGAGATCACCTCGAACGCTTCGTTGATCTCTTTAAAGCGCTCCTCCGCCTCGAGGTTCCCGGGGTTCACGTCCGGGTGGTACTGGCGAGCCAACCGTCTGAACGCGCGTTTAACCTCCCGATCCGAGGCAGACCGAGAGACGCCGAGAACGGAGTAGTAGTCCTTCCCTTGCATATCTATGAGCTAGAATAATTGTTGATAAAGAGATTGTCAACTATTGGAGATGGCCATAGCCCCGTTTTCGGAGAAGCACGTGCACGACAGGCGGCGCTAAACTTGCCCTAGGAACGCGTTACGGCGATTCCGTCCGAGATATGGCACCCAAGGTCTACACGAAATATGGTGACGAAGGCGAAACCGGACTTCTCTATGGAGGACGCGTTTCGAAGAGCGACCCTCGCACCGAGGCCTATGGCATCGTCGACGAAGCCGTTTCGGTGATTGGCCTCGGAAGGGCCCACTCAGAAGACGAACGCGTGTGCGAAGTCGCACTCAAGCTCCAGCGCGAGTTGTTCACGGTTGGCGCCGAACTTGCAACCGACGTGAGCAAGTTCGACACGTTCACGAAACACTTCACACCCGTGACCGCCGCGATGATCGAAGACCTCGAAAAGACGATCGACGATCTCGACGACTCGGTACAGTTGCCACCGGCCTTCATTATTCCGGGTGCCTCCCCGGCCTCCGCCGCATTTGACGTCGCCAGATCGACGCTCAGGACGGCCGAACGTCGGGTGGTGGGCCTCCGCGAGAAGGGCCAGATGCGAGAAACGTCGGAGGTGCTTCGGTATTTGAACCGCGCCGCCGACCTCTTGTTCATGCTCGCCCGTTACCAGGATCGGGACCTTTCCGCCGACCTCCTGACCGGAGACGCGTAGTGATCGGGCGTCGCGCGGGGCGCCTCATAGTCGTTGCGACAACATTGCTTGTCGCCGCGAGCCTGTGGGCGTGCTCATCTGCTGAACCGACGCCGACACCGTCTTCGACTCCCGTTGATGTCGTCGCGGGCCCGGAAACAATTGCGTTCCGAACCGCCGATGGCATCATGCTCGAGGGCACGTTGTTCGTGCCGGATCGAGATCATCCGGACGCCGGTGCCGCGGTCGTGCTGCTACACATGTTTCCGGCCGATCAGACAAGCTGGCACGAGTTCGCCGAGTCGATTTCAGATGAAGGGTTCCCCTCGCTGACGTTCGACTTTCGTGGTTACGGCGAGTCCGATGATCCACGCGAGATAGAGTTGATCGATAAGGACGTCGAGGCAGCGATCGATTTCCTTGGTGATCGCGGCGAAGAGCGGATCATCCTGATCGGAGCAAGTATGGGCGGGACCGCGGCAGTGATCGTCGGGTCCCGACGATCGGAAACGGCAGGCATCGCTGCACTGTCGGCTCCACCCGTGTTCATGGGCCTTGACTCGACGGAGGAGGTTCAGTCGTTGGCGGTTCCATCTCTGTTCATGGCGGCCGAAAATGACGGTTCCGCTGCATTTTCCGCAGAGGAATTCTCGGACGCCGCTAGGAAAGCCGGGTCTGACTCCTTTCTGCTCGTCGTTCCCGGTAGAGACCACGGGACCCGCTTGCTCGAGGGTGAACAGACGGACCCAGTGCGCACGGAACTCCTGGAATTCATCCGAGAAACAGGTCGCGTTTCCTCGTGACGACATTCAAGATCGCTGTGATCGACTACGGCGCGGGAAACCTGCGCTCGGTGGCCAAGGCGATCGAAAGCCTCGGTCACAAGGCAGTCGTGACGTCCGACCCGCCTGACCTCCGCACCGTCGACGGGACGGTGTTCCCGGGGCAAGGGATCGCCGGCCCCGCGATGGACCGACTGAAGGCCGCGGGCATGGATACCGCGTTGAAAGAGATTGTCGCCGCGGGCCGCCCGTTCTTCGGGGTTTGCCTGGGACTTCAGCTGATCTTTGACTGGTCGGACGAGGGCGACACGACTTGCCTGGGGATTCTCTCCGGTCGTACCGTTCGTTTCACTGAGGGGTTGAAGGTTCCACACATGGGGTGGAATGAGGTTCGGTTCGTGCGAGACCACCCGGTGTTTGAAGGCGTCGAAGACGGCACGCAGTTCTACTTCGTCCATAGTTATTTTGGGGTGCCGGACGATTCCGGACTCACGATCGGTGAGACCGAGTACGGGACGACGTTCGCGAGTGCGGTGGCCGTCGGCAGCCTGGTCGCGACGCAATTCCACCCAGAAAAGAGCGGCATGACCGGTGTCCGTCTGTACGACAATTTTTTCCGCCACGCTCTGGGCGGGTAGAGCCCCGTGGCGTTCGAAGTTATTCCTGCGATCGACCTTCGGGGCGGCAAGGCGGTCAGGCTCTACCAGGGCGACTACGACCGTGAGACCGTCTTCGACGAGGATCCCGTCAGCGTCGCCCTGCGATGGGAGGCGGAAGGTGCGCGTCGGCTCCATGTCGTAGATCTCGACGGTGCCCGCGCCGGAGCACCGGTGCAGGCGGAGATCGTGCGACGGATCGTGGAGGCCGTTTCAGCCCCGGTCCAGGTCGGCGGGGGGATCCGGACGCTTGAGGATGCACAGAGCTTGCTTGATATCGGATTGGACAGGGTCGTCCTCGGAACGGTCGCGGTCGAAGATCCGGAGATCGTTGCCGCCGCTTGCGAACGATTCGGAACGGAACACATCATCGTTGGAATCGATGCCCGCGACGGGCGGGTGGCGGTTCGAGGGTGGGAAACCTCCTCTGGCCGAGTCGCGACCGAGGTGGCGCTCGGGTTGGCTGCGCGTGGCGCAACACGGTTCGTGCACACGGACATAGCCCGAGACGGCACGCTCGAAGGTCCCAACCTGATTGGGATGCGGACCTTCGCAGAGACCCTGCGTGATTCTGCTGTGATCGCATCAGGTGGCGTGTCGAAAGCCGAGGACGTCCGCGCCCTGGCAGGCACCGGCGCTGAGGGAGTCATCGTCGGCCGCGCTCTCTACACGAGTGCCGTGACCCTCCCACAGGCGATCGAGGCGGCCGCTTCCGCCTGACCCGTGCTAGCCGGTGATTCCGAACGACCGCGCGAGAAGTAGCAGGCCGACGATCGCCAGGACGACCGCCATCAACCGCAGCAGGGCACGAAGGCTGAGCGAGCCGGTCAGACGAGTCCCGATCACCGTCCCGACCATGGCGAGTGACCCCATGATCGCGAGCATCGGGTAGTCGACGGAGCCGGTCGTCGCGTGGCCCACCCACCCCGCAACGCCCAGAAATGTTCCGACCACGAGGTTCGTGCCGGCGGCGACACGAGGGTCTAGGCGCAAGATCTGGATCAACATCGGCAACCGCAGCGTCCCAAGAATGAGCCCAACGGCCCCTCCGACCAACCCGATCGTCAGCCCGACGAACCCCTCCAACACCATCCTTGGTCGCGTGAATGTTGACCCGGGCTGACCTGCAGTCCCGGCACCTCCGACCGCCGGCGTGGCCCCGATCCGTTTCGCCCTCTGAACTAACTCCACGCTCTGCCAGAGGACGAACCCTCCCGCGAGCCCGATCAAGAGGTTTTCCGGCGCCGCGTTCGCCGAGAAGCCGCCCACGACGGCCCCGATCATCGCGGGTCCACCCTGCACGAGTACGGCCCGCCATTCGACCCGTTGGGCTCGAAGGTGGCCGATGGCCCCGGTGCCGGACGACAGCGTGCTGACGAGGATGTTGGTCCCGCCAGCGGCGGCGGCCGGCATTCCGGCGAGGAGCATGAATGGCAAGCGGATCGTGCCCAGCGCCAGCCCTACCGCGCCACCCAGGATTCCCACGCCGAATGAGAGCACCCCGAGCGTGACGGCCTGCCAGAGCAGCACGTCGGAGGCCAATCCCCAGTTCGACAGCGGTTCGGTCACTCGTGCATCGTAGCCGTTGGGGGCTCCGTCGGCCGCCGGTACACTGGCTGCAAGAT
>CAZIBZ010000098.1:0-5404 GCA_964537445.1 uncultured Dehalococcoidia bacterium
GGTTCGCGCTCGAGGGGGTCCGCCAACTCGGTGAGACGAAGTTTGGGGTCGAGTACCTGGTCCACAGCGACTGGGCGATCTGGTCGCCGGGTGGGTTCGCTTTCGCGGCCCTCTTCTACGAAGTTGGGGGAATCAGGGCCGATACGGCCGAATCCGTGTTCTTTGGGCTCTGGTGGCTCCACTCGTTCACGCTGCTCGGAACACTCGTCTACGCGGCCGCGACGATATCGAAGTTTTCCCACACCTGGATTTCGCCTGCCAACTGGTTCTTCCGGACCCTGCGATCGCGGGGCATCCTCCAGCCGATCCCGAATCTCGAGACCCGGGAATCATTCGGCGCCGTCGGGCTGGGCGATTTCACATGGAAACAACTGCTGGACGGCGACGCGTGTACTCGTTGTGCGCGCTGCACTGACAACTGTCCCGCGAACCTGACCGGCAAGAGCCTTTCGCCGATGATGGTCATCCAGAACATCAAGACCTACGTGTCCGAAACTGGCCCCGCGCTGCTTGCGGCGGGCGGGGATGCTTCGGCCCTTCCTGAAGGACTCGTGAAGGCCCCGGCCGGAGAGGTCGTCGACGAGGAAGACCTCTGGTCTTGTGTCACGTGTGGAGCCTGCATGGAGGCATGCCCGGTGTTCATCGAGCATGTTCCCTCCATCGTCGAGATGCGCCGGGCACTGGTTATGAACGAAGGCCGCATGCCGGAAACGGCGGAGACAGCCCTCCGCAGCCTGGAGACGCGAGGGCACCCTTGGTCGGGTGTTAGCCGCTCACGGACCGAATGGACCGAGGACCTCGAGGTTCCGATGATGTCCACCGTCGAACACCCTGAGGAGATCGAGTACC
This sequence comes from uncultured Dehalococcoidia bacterium, assembly GCA_964537445.1. GTDB lineage: Bacteria > Chloroflexota > Dehalococcoidia > UBA6926 > UBA6926 > JASLZO01. The sequence continues at coordinate 850 of CAZIBZ010000098.1, forward strand.
TCTACTGGGTCGGGTGCGCCGCCTCGCTCGAAGATCGCAGCATGCGGATCGCGCGGTCCATGGCCGGCATCCTCAACCGGTCTGGGGTCAAGTGGGCTGTGTTGGGTGACGAGGAAACTTGCACGGGCGATCCAGCCCGCCGCATCGGCATGGAATACCTGTACCAGGTGCAGGCCGAACAGAACATCGAGACGCTGAACCGCTACAGCGTCAAACGCATCGTCACCAGTTGCCCGCACTGTTTCAACGCGATCAAGAACGAATATCCTCAGTTCGGTGGCGACTATGACGTCGTCCACCACACCCAATTCCTTCAGGATCTCGTCAGGGATGGAAAACTGAAGCTCGGAAGCGGTCCAGAAATCCCGTTCGGAAACGTCACGTACCACGACCCGTGCTACCTCGGGCGTCACAACGGCGTGTACGACCCGCCTCGCGACCTGACCGGGAACATCCCGGGCATCGAGAACATCGAAGAGATGGGAATGCACCGCAACCGGGCGTTCTGCTGCGGCGCTGGTGGCGGCCACATGTGGATGGAAGACGGGCCTGGGCAGGAGAACATGAATCACAGACGGACCCAGCACGCGATCGACGCGGGTGCTGACGTGATCGCCACTGCCTGCCCGTTCTGCGCCCAAATGTTCGAGGACGGGGTGAAGATCAAAAACCAGGATGAGCGGATGCGCGTGCTGGACCTTTCGGAAATGATCATCCAGACGTATCCGGAGGAGCGACCAACTGAGGAGGCCACCCCTGCTGGTGGTGATGGCTCACAGTGACCTGCCGCCTCGGCAGTTGAGACCCATGGACATTGAACCTGCTCTTGTTGGCGCGGACTGGCGAGAATGGGGTAACGTTGCCGAACTTGAATAGCTATCAACCGGAGGGCCAGATGATTTTCCCGAGACCGTTGCTCGCCGCCCAGCGCCGCGATGACGGGGACGATGACGACGAGGAAGATCAGGGCGGCTTCGAGCAACGCGGCTCGCAGCGCCGTCCGAGCGAGCGGCCGGGTGCGGAACTCCAGGAGATGCTGCGGGGTCTTGGTGACCTTTTCCGCGGCCGACAGACCGGCCCCGGTGGCACGGGCGGGGGCGGTGGAAATTCCGGCCCGCGTGTCCCGAACGTAGGCGGCGTGCCGGGATTTCGGTTGGGGCGAATCCTTCCCATCGTCATTGCCATCGCAATCATCGGCTACCTTGCCACCGGCATCTACACCGTGAACCCGGGAGAAGTTGGCATCGTGCGGCAGTTCGGCCAGGTGTTGCCTGCCGCAAACGAACCAGGGCTCCATTGGCGGATCCCGGCTCCGGTGCAGCGTGTCGATATCGTGAGCGTCGAACGGGTCAATTCCATCGAAGTGGGGTTCCGCGCAGCGGAGGGGAGCCAGGTCATCCAGCTGGTCCCGGACGAAGCGCGGATGATCACCGGAGATGAGAACCTCGTCGACGTTCAGATCGTCGTCCAGTACCGGGTCCGTGACGCCGCGGCGTACCTGTTTAACGTCAAGGATCCGCTCGGCCTGCCCGATGGCCAGACGCTCCGAGACGCGATCGAGTCGTCGCTTCGGCAGATCGTTGGCCAGCGGCTCATCGATGACGTACTAACGACGGAAAAAGAACAGGTCCAGGTTGAGACTCAGTCGCTCCTTCAATCGCTGTTGGATTCATATGGGACAGGGATCCAGGTTGTGAACGTCCAACTCCAGGACGTCCAGCCGCCGACGGAAGGTCAGGTCCAGGATGCGTTCAAGGATGTGATCAGCGCACGCGAGGACCGAGATCGTTTCATCAACGAGGCGCAGGCGGTCCAGGCAGACATCGTTCCACGGGCCCGAGGGCAGGCGGCGCGGACGATCGCATCCGCCGAGGCCTTCAAGGCTGAGCAGGTCGCCCAGGCGTCCGGTGAGGCCGCGCGGTTCGAATTGAGATTAGGCGAGTACCAGGGGCGCGAGGATGAGACAAAGATCCGCCTCTACCTGGAGACCATGGAGGATATTATCCCCGGCCTGAACGTGATCGTTGTCGATCCGGTCATCGGTGGTAATGCCCTCCCGTTCCTCCCGCTGGATACGTTGCCCGGATCCGCACCGAGCGGTTCCTCGGGGGGGAGTTAACCCATGCGAATCCTTATTCCCCTCGCCGTGCTCGTCGTCGCCGCATTGATCGGGGTCACGCAGATCTTCTACACGGTCGACCAAACGCAACAGGCCATCATCACCCAGTTCGGTCAATACCAACGCACCGTGGACAATCCCGGCCTCCACGTGAAGACGCCGTTTGTTCAGACCGCCCACATCCTGGAGAAACGACTACTTCGGTTTGATGCTATTGCGTCTGAATTCCTGACGCAGGAAAAGAAGGCGTTGGTGATCGATTCCTACGCTCGGTACCAGATCATCGATCCGAGGACGTTCTTCGAGAAAGTGACGACTGAGGCCGCGGCGAGGGCTCGATTGGAAGCCATCGTCACGTCCGAACTCCGCGAAGAGGTGGCGACGCACGACCAGATCGAGGTCATCAAAGATAATCGCGAATTTCTGATGGCTGAAGTAACGCAACGCAGCGATCTGAAGGCCCGTGAATTCGGGATGCAGGTGGTCGACGTTCGGATCGTGAGAGCGGACTTCCCGTCGGAGGTGGCTCCGAGTGTCTATTCCAGGATGGTTTCGGAACGTACGCGAGTCGCGAACCAGTTCCGTGCCGAGGGAGCCGAGGAAGCAGACCGGATCCGCGGTGACGCCGAACGCGAACAGCGGACGATCCTCGCCGAAGCCGACCAGGAAGCGTTGGGGATCCGGGGTGAAGGCGAGGCTCAAGCCATCGACATTCTGGGGACCGCCATCAACAAGGACATCGAGTTTTTCCGATTCGTCAGGACGCTGGACGCGTACGCCGCATCGCTGAGCGACGGAGGAACATTCGTCCTGCCGTCAGATTCGGAGTTCTACCAATTCCTGACCAGCTCGATCCTGATATCGGACCGAGAGGAATAGCGGCCCCGGTAGGATCATGCGACTGTTCGTAGCCCGGTTCGGCACATGTCGAGAACCGGGCAGCGGTCGCATCGAGGGTCCCGAGCCCGGCATGTGTCCTTGCCATGGGCGACGATGAGCGCGTGGAACTCGCCGTAATGGCGGTCGGGGTCGATGCCCATGTCCCGGTGGAACAGACGCTGTGCGGTCTCGTAACGGAGCGCGCGACCTGACCGGATCCGGTTGAGGATTCTGAGCGTGTAGGCGTCTATCACGAATATCGGCAATCCACCGGCGTAGAGCAGCATGGAGTCGGCGGTCTCGGGCCCGATTCCGAACACGGACAGGAGCTCTTTTCGCAACTCGGGCAATGGTTTCGACCTGAATAGCCCAACGAGGTCGTCGTCGTACCGAGCCAGGTAATCGCCGAGCGCTCGGAGTTTCCGGGCCTTCGCGTTGAAGTACCCGGACGGCCGGACCATCGCGGCGAGACGCTCGATGTCCGTTTCTCGCAGTGCGGCCGGGTTCAGCGCCCCTGCTTCCCTCACGTTGGTGAGGGCCCGTTCGACGTTCGTCCATGCCGTGTTCTGCGTCAGGACGGCACCGACGAGCATCTCGAAATCGGTTTCAGCTGGCCACCAGCCCTGAGGTCCGTATTCGGCCAGCAAGCGGTCGTACAGCTGGGTGAGCGAAAATCTCAGACGGCGCCGTTGTGTCGCGGTCACCCGAGCACGGATTCTTGTTCGGTTACCAACGTCCGCCCGGCCTCGAAGCTCTGTTTCAGGTAGGAGGGATGCAGGTTGACATCATGCTGCCGAACGAGGCCGTTCAACAGGAGCCGGAGTTCCTCTTTGAAGTCGAAGCTCACCAGCCATGAGCGCGTGGCTTGCATCGCGCCGTCGAATTCCTTTGGGTCATCCCTATCGGCGGTCGCGATGACCAACCCTTTGCCCGTCCCCGAGGACTGGCGCACTGCCCTGCCCAACTTGTACTTGGCGACCCACAGTGCCTGCGTGCGATCGAACATCGCCTTCGTCTGCGCTGGCACCCCTCGGAACGTGATTGGGAAGGCGAGGAAGACGGCATCGGACGACCGCAGTCGAAGATACAGGTCTTGCATGTCATCGAGGATCGTGCAGACGCCGGTCGGTAAGCAGTCTTCCGACTGTGGGCAGATGCATGGCGCGATTCTGCGGTCCACCAACCGAACCTTCTCAACCCGTGCGCCGGCCTCGATCGCACCCGCGATCGCTTGGTCCAGGAGTGATTCGCTATTGCCGTCCGGGCGCGTGCCGCCAGCGATCGCAAGAACTGAGGGTTCCATTGGCGGATTATAGGTTTGGTCGGACGCCTAGCTATCGCCGCGGATGCCACCGTCAGTGCTACGATTCGTCGTAACCGATGACCTCCTTCCGTGACCGCCTGAACCAGGCATCAACCGACAACCAGAGTCTTCTGTGTGTTGGTCTTGATCCGGACCCCGAACGAATGGCGACCCCAGATCTATTCGAATTCGGGAATGCCATCGTGGACGCGACCTGGGACCTAGCATGCGCGTTCAAGCTGAATCTCGCGTTT
>CAZIBZ010000099.1:0-3079 GCA_964537445.1 uncultured Dehalococcoidia bacterium
ATTCGGAGCGAATGGACGGTTTCCCCCAGTTTCCCGCGCCCGATGCCGTACCCGTAGATATCAGTCGTCCCTTCCTTCACTCGTTCGTCGGAGGACGCGTCGTACTTCGCCTCGTCATCTGACTGGAAAAGGCTCCTTGGAACCGGGGGGTTGCCCGTCGTCGAAGGTGTCTCGTCTCTGACGACTTCACCCCTGGTCGAGATCCTACGGATCTGCGGACGAGGCGGCGCACCCCGAAGAAGTACGTCCACGGTGCGTCCGACGTCGGGATGAATCGCGACCTCCTCACGACTTCGGATCTCGACGACCACATCGAACGTCGGAGGTGCCTTGCGCTCGAGGATCGACTTCTGGGTTCGGCGGCGACGGGCTTCGACGTCTCCCAGCGTCACAGCCTGGATCCCACCGACGAGGTCGGACAGGGTCGGGTTCATCACCAGGTTTTCCAAGGTGGTGCCATGGGCGGTACCGATCAATTGGACACCACGCTCCGCGATCGTCCGCGCTGCCGCAGCCTCGGCTTCCGTCCCGATCTCGTCGATCACGATGACCTCGGGCATGTGGTTCTCCACCGCCTCGATCATCACGTGGTGTTGGAGGTGCGGTTGAGGGACCTGCATGCGGCGAGCGTGGCCCAGAGACGGGTGGGGGATGTCGCCGTCGCCCGCGATCTCGTTTGACGTATCGACGATGATCACCCGCTTGTTGAAGTCGTCGGCTAGGACACGGGCAATCTCTCGAAGCATCGTGGTCTTTCCGACGCCCGGGCGGCCAAGAAGCAAAACGCTCTGGTCCGATGTGACCAGATCTTCGATGATCCGCATGGTGCCGAAAACGGCCCTACCCACACGGCACGTAATCCCGACGATGCGCCCCTGTCGGTTCCGGATGCAAGAGATGCGATGGAGCGTGCGCTCGATACCTGCGCGGTTGTCGTCGTTGAACTCGCCCACCCTGGTGACGACGTAGTCGACTTGCTCGGGAGTTACTTCGAGGTTGCTCAACCGCTGCTCCCCGTCTGCGTAGCGCGCCTCGGGCATTCGCCCCAGGTCCATCACGACTTCCATCAGATCCGGTCGTGATGCTCCTTCATCCCGTAACGGGTCGACGATGTGAGGCGGTATCGCGTTGAGAAGCGCGTCCAGATCGTCAATGGATTCGAACTCGAGATCGGCGCGGTTGCTGGTCAGTTTCTCCCTCCCATATGCGCAGGTCTGGATTCGCTAGACGGGCGCTGGCATGAATGCGTTCTCAGTTGCGCGATCACGGATGTGGTGGATGAGGCTGAGGAACCGGCCCTGGTACAGAAGCCCCGCGTCCTCGAGCATGCTGGCCACCAAATCGTCGTCGCTGGCGACAACGGCAGCGGTTGACTTCCCTTTTGCGGCCGCAAGCGCCAGGGAGAGGGTGGGTTCGACCAACTCGGTGCGTCGGTCCGGATGGAAGACTGCATGAACGAGGTTCTGGCCCGATGAACCGACCCCCGTTCGAAGCCACGCGACCGGTTGTCCGGTGGCTTCGAACACCGTGTCCTTCACGTTTCTCAGTCCCTGCGACCTGACGGCCATCGTCTCGTTCCATTCGCGGAATGTGAGACCCTCCGCCGTGCGGACGAAAACGGGATTGGCAGCGGTGTAGAGACGGAATAGAGGATATTCGTCTTCGGTTCTCTTCGAGTGAGAGGTGACGTCGATCGGGAGAGGAGGTGCACCGCCGAGGATGCGGGCACTCGAAGTGTGGAATACCGACTCTTCTTTGTAGCTGCGGTAGCCGGCCTCGTTCGCCGGGCCAACCGCATCGTCGTCCGCGGCCAGTCGCAGGATGACCCTCTCGGCCCCTGATCGAACCAGCGAGACATCGGCACGTGCGAGCAATTCGGCAGAGGTGTGTCTTGATTCTGTTCCGACCAGGAGTTGATCGACCTCCCAGGTAGCCATCCCGTGGAGACCTCGAAGAACCACCAGTCCGCGTAATTCCCGGCCTTGCGCGAGGAGGAGAGGTTGGACGGTCCTCCCCCGTCTGGGTAGCCAGGAAGACGCGGCGGCCCGTGAAACCCAGACCTTTCGGGCATCTGCACCGAGCCTGTGGCCCGGATGAGCGAGATTTGGCGCCGCCTGCGCCGCGAACCGGAGTAGGCCGGCGAAGTCCCTTGGGTTTGCGACGCGGAACATAGATGCAAAGTTGCGGGTCAAAACGGTGTGTCGAACGGCATTTCGGACAGTTACACCGACTCGAACCCATCATTATTCTAACCCCGAGAGATACTCCTCAAGGTGACCTGAGGCAAACGAATGACAGATACCGGGTAGAGCCACTACACTTTCCGAAATCGCACCAAGGAGAGGTCGAACAACCGAATAGGGTCTTACGGGAGCTGGGACGAATCCGGCTGAGAGGGCGGCAGACGCGCCGCCGACCGTTGGAACCTGAGCTGGGTAATGCCAGCGGAGGGACAAGGCAACGGGAACCCCAGACCTTCTGGGATTTTCGGTCGACCGAGCGCCGCTGGCATCATTGCTGGCGGCGTTTTCATTTCCGATTGTGGATGCGTCGGCGCCGAACGGAAAATAAGCGAGGAGGCTGCGATGTTTCAGGCGTTCGCTAAAGTCAGCAGGCCGGTGGGCGCACAACTCGCCCGAGTCGGGTTGCCCGTGCTTTTCTTCATTGCGTTGAGCAGCGTCGCATGCGCATCCGACTCTGGTCCTCGAGAGTTGATTCTCATGACCCATGACAGTTTCGATATCGGCGAAAACATCATTATGGCGTTCGAGGAGGAGCACGACGTGACCGTTCAGGTTCTCAAGTCCGGCGATGCCGGAGAGATGGTGGTTCAGGCAATCCTGACGAAAGATGCGCCATTGGCGGACCTGATGTACGGGATTGACAACACCTTTCTCGGCCGGGCACTCGAAGCAGAGATATTCAAGGAGTATCGGTCAGTAAACCTGAATCTAGTGCCAACGCGATACCGCTTGGATCCGACCAATCACGTTATGCCCGTCGACTTCGGGTTCGTGAACATCAACTACGACCTCACGTGGTTCGGTGAGCACGATGCCCAACCGCCAGCCGACCTGCC
>CAZIBZ010000100.1:0-3456 GCA_964537445.1 uncultured Dehalococcoidia bacterium
CATGCCTCCTCATCCTGGCTGAGAGTCTGGCTGTTCGGGTCTGCGCCCCCCGGGCCAGACCCATCCCGACCCGACTCGTTCGCGCCAAAACAGGCCTCGATCACTAACCGCTCGGCCGCGGTCTCATTGCGACTATCTAACTCGAAAATCTCGTTGAATGCGGCGGGTGAGAGATCCCGTCGCAGGCACGCTTCGACCTCCGGATCTAGTGATGGCCCTCCGCCCTGCGTCGGCGGTTCGCCCGAGTTTGTGACCTGAGCGGCCGGGATGGGCTGCTTCTTGCTCGTAGGGATGATGACGCCCTCCAGCTGCTTGATCTTGTCCGGCACGTTGAGGAGGTGGGGCACACCCGCCGTCGTGCCCGGCGCGTCGATGTTGAAGATCCGCCAGACGGCCCGCTGCGCCCGCAGCACCTGCGCACCCTGGGGGTTCCCGTCGATCTCCTGGGCCTCATAGGCGATGGGCAGGCCGTAAAGGTCGATCCAGTTGGGCTTCTCGAGGAACTTGGACTTGATGACCGGGTTCTGGTCCAGCAGCTTGAGGTGGTTGTCGATGACACCCTGGAAATTGGCGGCGTTCTGGTCCTCGGGCAGCACCCGGTGCTCGGGAACGCCGGTGAGGTTGACGCCAAAGTCGTCCGCCAGCAGGTCCATGGTGTTGAGATAGGCGAACTGGCTACAGCCACCGTTGTCAGCCCGATCCGGGCGGAACTGCAGCATCACCTTCTGCAAGGCGAGGATCTGGAAGCCGTTGAACTCGAACGTCTGCGCGATGGGGTAGCCGACGTCCGGGAGGTTCAGGGTCTGGACACACGCCCACCAGTTGATCCCGTCGGTGTTGACGACGGGGAAGCCGTCGGTGGGATCGGCGGTATCGCTCCCGGTGATGGTGTAGAGGCAGCCGTTCGAGAGCGGTGTGCCCTCATGAGAGTCACACTCGATGGCCTGGACGGAGGAGACGGCCCCGACGACCAGGAGGCTGACGATGACGGCCAGCAGCCACTTCTTCATCGCGATACTCGATGAGAGCGCGAACTGAAATCTCGATATTGCCCTGTAGGGATAGGCATCACAGAGACCGCATCAGCGAACAGCACCATGGTTCCACGGCGGGGTCATAGCCGCGACGCCGCATGCGCCGGATGGGATTCGAACCCACGACCTTCGGATAAAAAGGTAGATAGCCCTAAACGCTGTGACGACTTTCATATCGCACAGTTCGGCCGCTAAAGTCGCCATCTGAACCTGTTATCTGGCGCGGAGACCGTTGAGGACGGCGATGATCTCGGAGACCTCGTGGACGATGACCGCTACGGCGATCGGTAGCCACCCAATGACCGCGACGGGTACCAGGACCGCGAGAACGAGGATGGAAAACGTGACGTTCTGGCGGCTGATGTGTCGGAACCGTTGTCCGAGGGAGATGGCGTAGGGGATCGTGCGGAGATCGTCACCCATGAGGGCCACGTCGGCGGCTTCGATTGCGGCGTCGGTGCCGGCCGTACCCATGGCGATCCCGACGGTGGCGGTGGCGAGGGCGGGGGCGTCATTGATTCCGTCGCCCACCATGGCGATGGGACCAAGGGCGGTTCGGAGTTCGCCAACGGCGCGGCTTTTATCGTTGGGTTGAAGGTTGGCGCGGACCTGATCGATACCGATCTGACTGGCGATGGCGGAGGCGGTGCGGGGGTTGTCGCCGGTGAGCATGAAGATGTCGCGGATCCCGCTATGGCGGAGAGCGTCAATCGCTCCGGGTGCATCGGTGCGGTATTCGTCGCGGAGGGCGACTATGCCCATGACGCGGTCGACGTGTCCGATCAGGATCACCGTCTTGCCCTGTGCTTGGAGTTCGTCGACGATCCCGACGTTGTCGCCGAGGTCGGTTCCGAGGTTTGCGAACAGGGCGACGCTACCCAGGTAGATATCCTGTCCGTTGAGTCGGGCACGGGCGCCGAAGCCGGTGAGGGCCTCGAATCCGTCGGCTCGCGTGATCGCGATCCCGTCGTTCTCGGCTCGCCGGATGATGGCTTGGGCAAGCGGATGCTCGGAGGAGGTTTCTACCGCGGCGGCCACCCGCAGCAACTCGGCTGGTTCACTGTTGGTGAGGGGGATCACGTCGGTGACTTGGGGGGTTCCCCGGGTCAGGGTGCCGGTCTTGTCGATCGCCAGGACCCGTACCCGACCCAGATTCTCGAGATGTAAGCCGCCTTTGATAAGCACCCCTCGTTTCCCGGCGGACCCGATCGCCGAGGCGACCGCCACCGGGGTGGACATGATCAATGCACAGGGCGCGCCGGATACTACAAGCGTGACGGCCCGCCGGATCCACTCCGAAGGGTCGCCGACGAGCAGTGGCGGCACGACTGCCAACAGGACGGCTGCTGCCAGGATCGCGGGGCTGTAGTAGCCGCCGAAGCGGTCGATGAACCGCTGGCCCTGGGTCTTTTCCTCCTGAGCTTCTTCAACCAGATGGATGATCTGGGACAGGGTGTTGTCGGCGAAGGCGCGGGTAACGGTCACTTCGACCGCTCCTGTCAGGTTCACCGTCCCGGCGAATACCTCGGCGTCGGGTCCCTTCTCCACCGGCACTGATTCGCCAGTGACCGGCGACTCGTCCAGGTTTGTCGAACCCAGCCGTATTGTTCCGTCGCTGGGCAGGCGCTCGCCGGGACGTACCAGCATCACATCCCCCGGAACGAGCTCCGCGGCGGCGATGACGGTTTCCTGACCGTCCTGCACCACGGTGGCCTCCGTGGGGGTCAGGTCAAGCAGGGCCCGGATTGCCCCCCGGGTCCGGTCGTAGGTGTATTCCTCGAGGCCCTCCGCTGCGCCGTACAGAAACGCCAAGAAGGCGGCTTCTTCCCACAGCCCCAACGCAGCGGCTCCAACGGTGGCAGCTGCCATCAACACGTCGATATTGATCCGGGGTCGGGTGATCGCCTCCACCGCCTCCCGGCCCCAATGCGACGCCCCCAGCACCGATGCCACTACATACATTCCAATCGCTGCTCCGCCAGGGATGACCTCGAAGCGTTCCAGCCCAAACGCCGCGGCCAATACCACCCCGGACAGCAGGGCGTTGCGCAGTGGCGGGAACCCCCACCACGGACCCCGGTAGGGCTCTTCTAGTTCGTCGGCTTCGTCGTGGGTGATCCCCGAGACGGGTTGCATCTTCACGTACTCCTATCTCGGTGCCACAGACTTAAATGACCTGCTCCCAATAACCGATCTTCCCTACTCAACGTGTGCTGAAGTATCGAGTCCATGGACGCTCGACGAAAGCCAAGTTTACTCGACGGATGGGGCTTCGAAGCGTCCGCCTTCGACTCCGAGCCATGATCGACCACTGCCATCGTCCGTCACTGGTTGATCTGATCTTTGTCGTCGGCACGGTGATTGTGGCGGTTCTGCCGTGTCCTGTCGTACTCCGCGTCTTCGAGGGGGCTCGCGTGAAGCT
>CAZIBZ010000101.1:0-8440 GCA_964537445.1 uncultured Dehalococcoidia bacterium
TTCTGGGTCGGCGAAGCCCGAGATCGTCCTCGTGGTCGGAGTCAACGGCAGTGGTAAGACAACCACGATCGCGAAAATCGCTCGAGCTTATCTCCAGACCGATCGAACCGTACTACTCGCGGCCGCGGATACGTTCCGTGCCGCCGCGATCGAACAGCTTCAACTTTGGGGTCAACGTTTGCGCGTCGATGTGATCGCCCATCAGAGCGGCGCCGACCCGGGAGCCGTCGCTTTCGACAGCGTCCGGGCCGCGGAGGCACGGAACGTGGACGCACTCATCATCGACACCGCCGGCCGTCTTCACACGAAATCGAACCTCATGGAAGAACTCAAGAAAGTCAGGCGTGTGATCGACCGCGCTCTCCCCGGAACCCCGGTCCGGGTCCTGCTGGTCCTGGATGCGACGACCGGGCAGAACGGCCTTTCACAGGCCAAGGAGTTCATGAAGACGGTCGACGTGGATGAGTTGGTGCTGTCGAAGCTGGATGGAACGTCCAAAGGGGGCATCGCTCTCGCGGTCGCACGAGAGTTGGCCATCCCGATCACCTACGTAGGCATCGGTGAGGGCATCGACGACCTCGCGGAGTTCGACCCGGTTTCATTTGCCAGCGCGCTGGTTGGGTAACACCCGACACCCCGACCGATGACTCACCTGATGCCATGGCTGTTGACCGTGGAGGTCATCGGCCTGGCCGCCGTGCCCTGGAGCTTCCTGCTATTCCGCTTCCTGCCCGATCGCGGGTACGGAGTGTCCAAGCCTCTCGGTCTTTTGATCGTGGTGTACGCCTACTGGGCGATAGTCACGGCCGGAATTCTTCCCAACGGACCGCTCTCGTTGGTCGTGATCCTCGCCCTATTTCTCGGAGCATCGGCGCTCTTGCTGCGAAGCCAGGTCCAGGAGATCCGGTATTTCGTTCGACTGAATTGGCGCGTTCTCGTTGTCGAAGAGGCCGTCTTCATCGCCGCGTTCAGCGCCCTGGTGATGTATCGAGTGTTGTTCCCGGACGTCACCGTGACCACTGCGGTTACAGGGCTTACGACCGAGCAACCCATGGACCTGGCGTTCCTCGCGAGTTCGATCCGCAGCCCGGAGTTCCCGGTCGCGGACCCGTGGCTCGCCGGCCACTCGATCAGCTACTACTACCTTGGTTATCTGATGCTCAGCGTACCGGCACAGCTGTCGTTCGCGCCGCCGTGGATCGCGTACAACCTGGGGCTTGCGACCATATTTGGCCTGGCGGCGGTCGCCTCATTCTCGCTCGCCGCGAACGCCATTACGCTTGCGAATCTCCGTGGAGTCTCATCGACCCGATTCACCGGCATGGCGTACTTCGGAGGTGGACTTGCCGCCGCGTTACTGCTCGTCGCGGGGAATCTCTCCGGCGGGTGGCAGGCGGTCCGTCGACTCGCACCATTCGGCGATGGGGGTCTCCTCGATGATCCGAACTGGTGGTTCTGGCCGACCCGGATCATCAGCGACGGGACTCACGCGGATCCGATCGACGAGTTTCCTGCCTTCAGCTTCATCCTAGGGGACCTGCATCCTCACCTGATGGCGATTCCGTTCGTCCTTCTCGCGTTGACCCTCGCCCTTGCCTGGCTTGCACGGAGAGACTCGCCTGACTCCCGATGGCCCATCGACCAGCCGGGTGAGACCGTCCTCATCGCGTTGGTCATCGGAGCGCTGGGTTTCCTGAACACATGGGACCTGCCCGCGTATCTACTCATATTCACGGCTTCCGTCGCCATTCTCCGCCTGTGGCGAGCGTCGGAAGAGTTCCGAGACTCGCCCGCCATGTGGGGGCGCGTGGCCGGGGACATCCTTGGACCATCGTTGGCGATCGCGGCACTATCGGTCCTGTTGTATCTCCCCTTCTACGTCGGGATCGACGCTCCAGCTCGTGGGCTTCTACCGGTGGCTGAGACAGGCACCAGCTGGGGTCACTACGCACGGATCTGGGGCCCGTTGTTCTTTGGAGTACCGGTGGCGTTCGTGGTCTTCTGGTCCCGATTGAGGGCCGGCCGGACGGCAGGAACATCGATCGCGATTGTCGTCGGAATCGGGGCCGCACCGCTGGTTGCATGGACGATCATCGCCGCGTTGTGGACTTCCCTCCCATTCGACGTCCCACCGCCGCCCGAGGAGGCGGGATTCATGGTTCGCCGATGGCTCATCGTGCTGCCGGTCGCGGCGCTATTCCTCGCCGGGATCGGCGCATTACTGCCATCGAGGTGGGAACGGATACCATCCGCGGGGACGGTCTTCGCCCTCTTGCTGATCGTCGCCGGCGCAATCGCCGTGATGATTCCGGAACTCTTTTTCGTTAGAGACGCCTTCGGCACGCGGATGAACACCGTATTCAAGATGCACTATCAGGCCTGGATATTGTTTTCGGTCGCCGGTGGCTTCGGTGCGGCATGGCTTCTCACTCGACCTCGGCCAGCGAACGTCGGGGTCGCCGGCGCCTCGCTCCTCGGAGTCGTGATCGGTGCATCCTTCGTGTTCGCCGGCCTCGCGTATGGGCCCGCAGCAGCGTGGACTCGTGCATCGACATCCGACGGCGCCAGCCTCGCATTGGACGGACTTTCGAAATACGCCACGGAGTTCCCGGAAGAAGCTTCCGCTGTCCGGTGGCTGCGACGGAACGCCAGCCGTGATTCGATCCTGCTCGAAGCAGTTGGGACCGCGGAACGGTTTGACTACAGTGACTTCTCCAGGGTTTCGGCCATCACCGGGATCCCAACGGTTCTTGGCTGGCAGGGGCACGAGGCCCAGTGGCGCTCATCCGCTCGGACATATCAGGGCCGACGGGAGAACGTTGACACGATATTCGATGCCTCAAACCCGGATGAATCACGCCGCCTCATCGACCTGTATGACGTCGACTACGTATTCGTTGGGCGGCTCGAGATCGAACGCTATGGACCGGACGTGGCGGCACGCCTCGCCGTGGCGGTTCCTGACGCGGAAGTGAATCGATGGGGCGAGGTCTCGGTGTTGGACGTTCGCCCGAAATGATCTCGAACGGCCCAAGCCCTCTTCAACGAAGTGACCACAGCGTCCCGCGTTCTAGGTCGGTGAACCGGGCTAACCGGACGCTGCTACTTTCCCGGGTTCCGTTCCCATTTCGGGTCGAATCACAGGTAGCCTCACGGGCGTAGTACGTTTCAAACATGGAACGCGATACATCTGAAAACGAGCAGCCGCCCCGCCTGCTGCCCAGCGAGACACTGATCGAGTGGGGAGCAGCGTACTTTCGCCGCTCACTCGTTCACCTCAAGCGACCGCACGTCGCCATCGGGATCGGAATCGTTCTGTTTGCCGCGCTGCTCCGTCTCTGGGACCTGGATACACGCGCATTTCATCACGACGAATCGTTGCATGCCTACTACAGTTGGGTCCTCAGCGATCAGGGCAGCTATGAACACAACCCGCTGATGCACGGGACGTTTCTGTTCGTAGCGACAGGCATGGTGTTCAGTGTCTTCGGCGCATCCGATGTCACGGCCCGTCTGCTTCCTGCGTTGACCGGGATTGCGGTGGTCGCGGTCCCGCTGCTTCTGTTCAGGCGCGAGCTGGGCGAGTGGGGAGCACGGATCGCCGCGGTGCTCCTCGCGGTGTCGCCCGGGATGCTCTACTTCAGCCGCTTCGCGCGGAACGATATCTATATGGTGTTGTGGACCCTGCTGCTCGCCTGGTCGCTCTGGCGATTCTTGGAGTCGCCACGCCCCCGCTATGCCTACGTTGCGGCAGTTGTACTCGCGACCAGTTTCGCGACGAAAGAACTGACGTACCTGATCCTCCTCGTATTCATGTCGTACCTGTTCCTACGGGTCATCAGCGACGTCTCTGTCACCCGGACGCCATCGGTCGAGGCGTGGCCCAGAGCGACCATCGGCGCCTTCACTACGGCGGCGCGTGGGTTTTGGCGGCTCATCAAGACACCGTTGAAGAGATGGCCGCCGGCGGCCGCCTTCTTCTTACTCCTGCTAACGCTGGTGATGCCGCTGGGCGCCGCGACTTCCGGCATGTTCCAGGACCGGATCGGGCTCATCCTCACGAACCCTGATCCAGGCGCCGCGCGACAGGAGGGCGGAGTCCCGTCGCTCGCCGGCCCGATCGGTGCGCCGATTTCCAACGGGCCCGGATTCGCCTCCAGCCTGTTCGACGGATTGGCAGACGTGTCCGGCCTTCAGGTCGCGAGTTCGTCGGAGTTGGAGAGCGGGGAGGCACCCGCGCTGTCGTTCGGAGGGCTCACGCTCCAGGCGTTCGATGTTGCGAGCATCCTCGTGCTGGGCATGCTCGCGACGAGCGTCGTTCTTGGCGTCGCGTGGTGGGGCAGACGATGGTTGATCACGGCGGCCCTCTTCTGGGTCACCTTCGCCTTTCTCTTCACGACCGCGTTCAGCAACTGGCAAGGGCTGGCGAGTGGCATATGGCAATCGTTGGGCTACTGGATCGCGCAGCAAGATGTCGCACGCGGCAGCCAGCCTTGGTACTACTACCCGGCTCTGTTGGGGACCTACGAATACCTTCCGCTCATAGTGGGCGTGGTCACCGGCGCGTACCTCGTCTGGAAGCGTGACTCCTTCGGTACGTTCCTCAGCTACTGGTTCCTGCTGACGCTCGCGTTCCAGATCTATGCCGGTGAGAAGATGCCCTGGTTGTCAATTCACCTGGGATTGCCGCTGATCCTCCTGAGTGGGCGTGGACTCGGACTTCTTACGGTCGGAACCTGGCGGAGGCGGGGGGCTTTGACTCAGCGTCAGGCTTTCATTCGTTGGGGCGCCGTTGCGGCGGTCGCTGTCCTTGGCGTCACGACGTTTCAGTCCGCGATCCGAGCGAGCTTCGCCAACGGCGATATACCGCTCGAAATGCTCGTGTACACGCAGACGTCTCCGTCGATCGCCGAGACGGTCGATGAGATTGAGCGACTTGCCGTCGAGACCGGGCAGGGGGACGGACTACCAATCACGATCGATACGATGGATGGTTTCGGCTGGCCGTTCTACTGGTACCTACGCGACTACACCGCGGTCGAGTACCGATGTCTCGGAAATCCGGGGAACTGCGGTGCTGGTGCGAGACCCCTGTCGGATAGCCCACCGACAGGCCAGGTCATCGTTGTCAACGGCGCGAACGAATTCTCCACGGCACCGTATCTCGATGGGTTCGGAGAAGGGGCGCGTATCCCGTTCCGACAGTGGTTCGCAGAGACGGCATACCGCGGCCCGGACTATGCTCGTGGACTGACCGTCATGGACATTCTCAACGGCACGATTGATCCCGGCGCATGGTCATCCATTTGGGACTATTGGCGTGTACGAGAGGCACCACTCGAGATCGGGAGAATCGATGTCGTCGTGTACTTCCCTCGGGATTTCGACGCTGCGCCATTGACTAGCCCCGCCCCCGGCAGCCCACCACCAAACCGAGGATGACCGATAGGCAGTGATCTCTCCTAGAGCGCTGATTGGACCTGCGGTCAGCGTTGTATTCATCACGGTCGCGTTTTGGCAGGTCGACCTCGCATCGTTTCTCGATGCGATCGCCACAACGGACTACCTGCTGATCGGGCCGGCGATCGTCGCGTACTTCGCGGCGTTCTGGCTACGCGCGATCCGCTGGAAAGTGCTGTTGCTACCTCTGGGGCCTGTCACCACGGGCCGCACATACTGGGTCGCGACGATTGGCTATGCCATCAACAATGCCCTCCCCCTTCGCGTCGGTGAATTCGCTCGGGCGTTCCTGATGAAGCGACGGCCGGGATTCGGGGCCCCGGCAACGTTGGCGACGATTGCGGTTGAACGAATCCTCGATGGCATGACATTGCTGGTGTGGCTCGGAGTCGCGTTGCTCGTTTCCTCGTCGTCGTGGGAGGCATCCTCTACGATGCGCTTTCTGCTACAGGCCGCGGCGGGCCTCTTTGGTCTGGCCACGATCGCCATTGTCCCGATCGTCGCGGCGCCCGACTGGTCCCTCGGCAAGGTGCGCACCATCTTCGGCGTGGCGCCTGAAAGAGTCAGGAAACCGGTGTTCGAGCTGGCTGAAAACGCTGTTCGGGGATTCTCGTCCCTGAGAGAGGGCCGATTGGCTCTCATGATCGTTGCCCTCTCTCAAGGGGTCTGGATCGGTGAAACCATGGTGTATTGGCTCGTCGCACGGGCGATGGACTTCGACGTTTCGTGGCCCGTGTTGGCGGCTACTGTTGCTGCGTCGAATCTCGCGACCAGCGTGCCCTCGTCCTCGGGTGCCATTGGCCCGTTCGAACTCTTGGCCAAGGAGACCCTCGTACTCGCGGGGTTCGCTGCGAGCGCGGCCGCGGCGTACGCGGTCCTGGTTCACCTGACCCTGCTCGCCCCCGTCACGATCCTTGGCGCCGTCTTCCTTGTGGCAGAGGGTGCCTCTCTCCGTGAGGCGGTCCGAGGTCCAAGACCAGTAGAGGTGATCGACCAGTGAGATTCGGTGTCATCGGCGGCGGGGTAGGGGGCCTGGGAGCCGCGTACGAACTCGCGAAGGCCGGACATTTCGTGGCGGTTTATGAGCGAGCCCCGTTCCTAGGTGGCCTCGCTTCTACGTTCGACGTCGGTGGCGGACGGCTGGAACGCTTTTACCACCACCTCTTCCTCTCGGACACGACGATCATCGCGCTCCTTGAGGAACTCGGACTCGGTGACCGTCTGATCTGGAATGAATCGAAGGTCGGATATTTCACCCACAACGAGATCCACCCGTTCTCAACAGCGATGGACCTCCTCCGATTCAAGCCGGTTCCCCTGTTTGACCGCATCCGGATGGGCTTGGTCACGCTCTATCTACAAAGGATCAAGAACTGGAGGAAGCTGGAGGGCACCACGGCGGCCTCATTCATGCGCCGATGGGCCGGCGACCGGAACTTCCGCGAGATCTGGGAGCCGCTGCTCCGCGGGAAGTTCACCATCTACGCGGAAGATCTCTCCATGCCGTGGCTCTGGAGCAAATTCGCCACCCGAGTGTCGTCGCGCAAGGGTCCGCTCGGTCGCGAAAAACTTGGGTATATCTCCGGGAGTTGGCAGACACTGGTCGATGAGCTGGAAAGGCGGATCGTGGCGGCGGGCGGCGAGACCCATGTCTCGACCGGCGTACAACGCATCGTCACCTCTGATTCGGGCGTGACCGGACTGCTGGTAGACGGAGACGAAACGCGAGAGATTCCATTTGACGCCGTTATCGCTACGGTCCCCAGCTTCGTGTTGCCGAACCTGGTCAACCTCCCGGAAGACTACGCGGAGAAGACCCGTTTGATCGAGTATGAAGGTGCGATCGCGGTGACCTGGGTCTTGAATCGGAGCCTCTCTCCAATCTACTGGCTTAATGTTGCGGACGAGGACATCCCGTTCTTACTGCTGCTCGAGCAGACGAACCTCGTTCCGCCGAGCGAGTACGGAGGGAAGCGCATCGTCTACACCGCGAACTATGTGACACGTGACGACCGCCGCTGGGAGATGAAGGACGAGGACATTATCGCGGACTATGCGCCGCACATGAAAAAGATCAATCCGGAGTTCGATGAATCTTGGATCGACGAAACCTACGTCCACAAGGAGCCTGCGGCGCAGCCCATCATGACCGTGAACTACAGCCAGAAGATCCCGCCCGTTCGGACGCCGGTCCCGGGTCTCTGGCTTGCGTCCATGAGCCAGGTGTATCCGGAAGACCGAGGCACCAACTACAGCATCAGACTGGGCCAGCAGGTCGCCCGCCAGGTTATGGAGGACGCGGAGAGACGAGTCAGCTAGTCCTGTTTCACCTGGATCGTCAACTCGACCTCTACCGGTGAACCGATCGGCAGCGACGCCATTCCCACGGCGGACCGTGCGTGGCGGCCGCGATCGCCCAATAGATAGACGAGGAGGTCGGACGCTCCGTTCGCCACCTGTGACTGCCCGATGAAGTCCGGCGCCGATGCTATGTACACGGTCATGCGTGCGATCCGCTCGATCCGGTCAAGGTCCCCGAGTGCATCCTGGGCTACTGCGAGCGCGTTCAAGACTGCGACCTCTGCCGCAGTCGTCGCGACTTCAGGGGTTACCTCCGCGCCGACGCGTCCCGTCGCGACCAACTCCCCGTCCCGCACCGCGACCTGGCCGGCCAGGAACAGCAGATCTCCTGCGTGGGTAGCTGGCACGTAGTTGCCTCCGGGGCGAGATACCGCCGGCAACACCAAGCCTCGTTCTTCCAGTCGATCCGAAACGCTCATGTTCTCTTCCTCTGAGTGATAGTTCGTCGGTTCGTCAGTGCCCACTGTATTCTCCGCTAATTCTTGTGAAAGCAGGCCATTCACTCCACGATGAGTGGCAGGTGTGCTCGCCTCTGAAACACACCTCCAGAACCTGACCAATAGTCTGCCTGGAGGGTCAGTCGTATCTTTCCGGTGGGAAGCCGCGCTGATCGAGCGGA
>CAZIBZ010000102.1:0-3845 GCA_964537445.1 uncultured Dehalococcoidia bacterium
CGTCGGTTTCGATGGCGTGCTTGAGGACCCTCAGAAGCTGGTCCGGATCCGTGGCCCTGATGCCGGCGACGCCGAACGAGTGCGCGAGGGCGACGAAGTCGGGGTTGTGGAGGTCGGTGCCGATGATGTGGCCGTCGAACCGGGTGTCCTGGGTGCGGCGAACGTTGCCGAAGGCGTTGTCGTTAAAGACGATGGCAACGGCGCCGATCTGGTGCTGAACCATGGTGGCGAGTTCCTGGACGTTGTACATGAATCCGCCGTCACCGTTGATCGAGACGACCGCCTTGTCCGGGTTTCCCACCTTGGCGCCGAGCGCCGTGGCGAATCCGTATCCGAGCGTCCCCTGGTAGCCGGAGGTGACGTACGTGCGGGGCTCGTAGACCGGGAAACCCTCGCGGGAGTAGTAGCCAACCTGGGTGCTCTCGTCGACGAGGATCCCGTCCCTGGGGAGCGCTTCGCGGATCGCGGCTGCGTACTCGGTCAGGGGGCTGAGCCCTGCTAGCTTCTCGTTGATGGCGGAGCGGGTCTCTCGTACGTTCTCGGCCTGTGACTCGTGCGAGGTTTCCTGTCGAGAGACGCGGCGGGTGATCTCGCTGAGGCCACGCCTGGCGTCAGAAACGATTCCGATGGTTGGGGTGGAAGTCCGGCCGACCTCCTCCTCGTCAATGTCGAGGTGGATGAGCTCCTGGTCGGGCCCGAGTTCCCACGAAGTGCCGAGCCACGAAGGCATGGAGAAGCGCGTGCCGACGGCGAGGATGACGTCTGCCTCGGGAACCATCTCGTAGCCCCCCGCGGCGGTCAGCGCGAGCGGGTGTTCGGAGGAGATCGCTCCCTTGGCGTTCGGGGACATGGCGACCGGGGCGCCGAGCATCTCGGCGAGCACTCGGAGTTCGTCCGTGGCACCGCTGGTTATGATGCCGCTTCCGACGTAGATGATGGGTCGTTTTGCCGCTCCCAGGAGGCTGGCGGCGCGATCGAGCGCATCGGAGTCGCCCTCGACCGGAGTGACGGGTCCGGGCTCGGCGAGTTCGACATCCTGCGTACCCATGAGGACGTCAGGCGGGACCTCGATCTCGACGGGGCGGGGGCGGCCCGAGGAGACTTGATGGAATGCCTCACGCACGACGCCCGGTACGTCGCCGGGTTTGCCAGCGAGGGCCGCCCACTTCGTGACGGACCCGACCATTCCGATCTGATCCTTGATCTCGTGGAGGACGCCGTGGTCCTTTCCGATGAGGTTGGTGTCGACCTGGCCGGCGATGCAGAGGACCGGGGTGCTGGCGGAGTAGGCGGTCGAGAGGCCGGCGGCGGCGTTGAGGAGGCCGGGACCGGGAACGACGAGGCAGACGCCCACCTTGCCAGTGGTCTGCGCGTATCCATACGCCATGTACGAGGTGGCCTGTTCGTGCCGCGTGTGGATGATGCGAATCTCGTCTCGGTGCTCGTAGAGGGCGTCGAAGGCCCAGTCGAGCTGGACTCCGGGGAGGCCGAAGATGGTGTCGACGCCTTCTCGGATGAGGGAACGAACTAGGGCCTGGCCGCCGGTCATGGTTGGCATATCTTGGCCTTCCGATGGTGGTGGGCGTTGCGAGACGTGGGAATCGTAACGCAGTGGACGGGTCTAGCTGAAATCATCCCGTGGCGATGGCCGTGCGGATGGCGTTCATGGAGGAATCGACGAGGGGGGAGAGGGTACGGCCGCGAAGCCAGATGAGACCGGCTTGCTCGGTCGGGAGGAGGTGACCCACGTTGGCGACTCCGAGAAGGTTCTCGTCTTCGGGCTCGATGACGAGGCGGGGGACGATCGAGACTCCGTAGCCGAGCGCCACGTAGCGCTTGACCGAGTCCATGGAGTCGAGTTCGACGGTGATCTCGTAGCGGAGACCCTTGCGCTGGAGGGCCGATTCGACGGATGTCCTCGTGTTGGTCATGGGCTCCATCAGGACGAGGTGGTGGTCAGCGACGGGGTCGAGGGACGAGAGGGGCTCGTTCAGGAGTTCGTGCCCCTTCGGAGCGATGAGCATGGGCTCGTAAGGGAAGAGGCCCTCGAACTCGAGGTCCGGGGTCGAACCAGGTCCGGGGACGATGCCGAAGTCGGCCTCGCCGTCAGAGACCATCTGAGAGACCTCGTCGCGCAGACGTGACCGGAGACGGAGACGGACGTGCGGGTTCTGGTTCCGGAATTCGGTGAGGGCGCGGATCAGGAAGTGCGAGACGAGGGTTGGCGTGGTGACGATCGTGATCGGGCCCTCGGTCTCGGCGCGAGTTGCAGATTCGGCAAGTTGGTCGATGCCCTCGATGAGGGGTCCGGCGAGCTCCGCCAGCCGCTCGCCAGCGAGAGTCAGGAGGATCGGGCGCTTCACCCGGTCGAAAAGGGGCGTGCGCAGCTCGGTCTCCAACTTCTTGATGTGAGTCGAGACGGCGGGTTGGCCGAGGTCAAGGGTTTCGGCGGCGCGCGAGACGCTGCGGAGGCGGGCTGCGGTCACGAAGCTTCTCAGTTCGCGGATCTCCATACGGCACCCCCTCAACGTAGTATCTACAATACAAATATAGATTATCTGGAAATATCTCTAGTCACAATACTCCATAGCCGGGATAGTAGGTTCAACGAAATAACAAACAGAGAGGAGCGAGAGAACGATGTACGAGACCAAGTCAGCCAAGATCGGAACCAAGGCAAGCGCAGTGCGGAAGCTCCCAGTGGTGCCGGCGATCGTGTTGGAAGACCAGACCAAGGTCCGCGACGGAGTCGAGACCTGGATCACGCGAAACGCGAACGTCCTGGCCGGAGCCTAAACCAGCAAGAACGACGATCATTGGGGGCCTCAGGCCCCGGCGAGAAGAGGCGGCTACGTAGCCGCCTTTTTTTGTGCAACGAGCACCAGATATTCCCGTGCGACGGGTTCTTGCTCAGTCGGCGTCTGCGGCGGGCATCTGGTAGCCGACCCCGGCTTCGGTGGTGATGTGCTGCGGATTCTCGGGGTCGTCGCCCAGCTTCCGGCGGAGGCGGCGAACGTAGGCCCACAGGTAGTCGTGCTCTTCTCCGTATTCGGGTCCCCACACGGCCTGGAGGAGGGCGTGATGGGTCAGGACACGGCCGGCGTTACGGGCAAGCTGCGCGAGCAGTCCGTACTCGGTGGGCGTTAGCTTGAGTTCCTCGCCATCCTGGGTGACGCGGCGCTGGGCGAAGTCGACCTCAAGGCCCCCGAAAGAATAGGGGTGGAGCGCACCAGCGTGATCAGCCCCCCCACGTCGGAGGGCGGCGCGGACTCTGGCCATGAGTTCCTCGACACCGAAAGGCTTCGTCATGTAATCGTTGGCTCCGAGGTCGAGCGCACGGACTTTATCCTGCTCGCGGACACGGGCGCTGAGGACGACGATCGGGACATCCGACTCCTGACGGATGGTCTCGCAGACCTCGAACCCATCCGGGCCGGGCATCATCAGGTCGAGCAGGATGAGATCGAAGACATGCTCGCTCACGAGCTTGAGCGCCTCCGTCCCGTCGGCGGCGGTCTGGACCTTGTACCCGCGGGCGCCGAGATTGGCGCCGACGTACTTCAGTGTCTCCGGCTCGTCATCGACGACGAGGATGTGCGGCTTCGGGTTCATGCGTCTGGGTCCGAACGAGGGAGGGTGAACGAGAAGCGCGCGCCGCCCCCTCTCCGCGGCTCATACCAGATACGACCACCGTGGGCTTCGACGATCGTCTTGCATAGCGGGAGACCGAGCCCGGTGCCGGGAGGGGCCGGGGCGTCAGCTGCATTGAGCCTCACGAACTTCTCAAACACGCGTTCCGCCTCTTCGGATGGGATCCCCGGGCCGCGATCCGTGACGGAGACGAT
>CAZIBZ010000103.1:0-9328 GCA_964537445.1 uncultured Dehalococcoidia bacterium
CGAACAGGATCAGCAGGAGCACGACACGGTGGCTTCCCGCGTATCGGAGTCCGTCTACCGTGCTGCGAAGCGCGCTCTCCCTCAGCCTGCCGTCCTCGGCGTTCGATCGCAACGGCGGGACCCTCATCACCAGCCAAGCGATGATTATCAACACCTCGACACCAACGATCACTGCGAAGGCCGCTTCGGCACCGCCGGCAATGAACAATCCACCCGTCAGGATCGGCGCGAAGACTCGGGTCCCGTTGAAGCCCACCTGTTGGAGCGCGACGGCGTTCGGAACTTGGCCCGGCTTGACGAGGCTCGGGATCAGTGCCTGCCGGGGCGGCTGGTTGAAGGTGATCGCGACCCCGCGCGCGAAGAACAATACGTACGCGTGCCAGAGTTCAAGGGAGTCGATCACCAGTAAGGCCAGCAACATCGCATATACGGCCAGGATCACGATCTGCGTCGAGATCAAGATCAATCTTCGGTCGACGCGATCCGCGATCACTCCTGCGGGAATCGCAAGGAAGAGAACGGGGATCGTGCGCCAGAAGTTGATCCAGCCGAGGGCAACCGCTGACCCGGTCAGCTCATAGACGAGCCAGTTACGCGCCACGATCTCCATCCACAATGTGAAGGAGTGCGCGCTGACCCCGAACCAGAGGATTCGGAAGTCGCGATTCTCGAACGCGGCCAAAGCGTTTCGAACGGCGCCCAACGGGCCCCGGGGCTCCGTCGTTTCGGTCGACAGGGCGCCGTCCGGGCGAGGTGTTTCCTCCCTTTCAGGTCCCCGCGCAGTCACAGTCGGGCTTGCGTTGTCGGACTAATCGAGCCTTCGGAGCTTCGGCAGCATTACTACCGACAGCACCGAAGCTACGGCCAAGATCACTGCCATCCACCCGACGACGGTGGGAGCGCTCACGCGGTCAACCAATACCGCCGCAAAGAACACTGCGAAGCTGCTCAGGCCCCACTCCATCATGTAGAGGGCCATGACACGGCCGCGATACGCATCCTCAACGTAGTACTGCAACAGCGTATTCGCCAGCGTCATTCGTCCTGTCTGGCCAAGCCCCACGAATATGATTGCGACGAGAGCCATGTTGAACGTTGGGGACCACGCGAACCAGGCGAGCGCCGCGCCCAGCACAACCCCGCTGCCCAACAACATCAGGCCGCGCTTTTTATCGGGCAACGAGGCAAACACTAGGGACCCGGCGATCGCGCCAACGCCGGAGATGCTGAGCAAAAGCCCCAGCTTGCTGGCGCTTACTTCCCACACTTTCTCGGTGAACACCGGCAGCAGCATCATGTACGGCATCGATAGGATGACCATGACGAGCGTCACGAGGAGGATCACCATGATCATCGTCTCGCGGCGCACGTAGCTGAACCCGGCGATCGCCTCTGAGAGGGCCCCGCGCCCCGCCAGTGAGATGGTTCCCGTCTTCGGCATGAGGAAGATGAAGAACGTCGCGCTCGCGTACATGCCGGTCATCGCGAAGTAGATCGCGTGGAACCCGAAGGCGTCGATCAGGAAACCCGCGGCCGCGGGCGCCAGCAATCGCAGCGCGTTCATACCCAGAGTGTTCAACGACACGGCGTTCATCAACTCGTGCTGGCTGACAATCTCGGGGATGATCGCCTGCCGTGCAGGCATCATCAGTCCCATGATGGTCCCTTGGATCAACCCGGCTAGGACGAGGAGCCACCACGACCCAAAGGTCACAAACCCGAGCGAGTAAGACGTCTCTGAGTCCATCATCTCTGTGAGCAGCGCGAGAGCGATCCCGAGCGATACGACCGCGGACCCGGCTTGGCCGATGATGAGGACGTACTTCTTTTGGACTCTGTCCGCGATCACACCGCCGAAGAGTGAAAACAGCAGCATCGGGATCGAGTTCGCCAGCGCCATGATTCCCAGCGCCGTGGCCGAGTCCGTCAGGCGCAGAACCAGCAGGGAGCGGGCCATCATCTGCATGTTCATGGCGGCCATCTGGCCCAGCATCGCCATGTAGTACAGCCGGAAGACGCCGTTCTTGAACGACGTAAACGTTCGGAGGTTTCGGAAGGACAGCCCGCGGCCCCCTCCCATCCCCATGCCACCGCCCATACCGCCGCCCATCATTCCGCCGCCATCGCCACCCATGCCTCGGCCACGGCCGTTGCCGTTGGGACCAGATATCGTCCCGGAGCCGTGAGACCCTGGCGCGTGGTCGGTTTCTGGTGCCTCGGGCGCCTCGACACCCGTGACTACTTCTCGTTCGTTAACGTCGTCAGCGTCGTTTGGCATTCCGTCGGCTCCTCAGCCCTGATACCGGATCATGCGGAGTCTGATGTGGATCAATTCGTAACGGTGGGCGTGCGGTCCGATTCGAGTTCCGATCCCTCAGCAACCGATTCGTTCGGTGATCCCTCGTCCTCGGGTCCAAGCCTTGCCAGACCCTCGCTCAGGGACCGGAGCCCATTGCAGGCACGTTCAACCTCTTCATCGGTCAACCCGCTCAAGCGTTCCTCCCACCAACTCCTTCGGAGGTAGAGGAGGCGTTCAACGAGATCCTGGCCTTCCGCACCGAGTCGAACGATCACCGACCTGCGGTCCTCCGGGTCGACCCAGCGCTCCACCAGGCGTTTCTCGACCAGGCGATCAACCAACCCGGTCGCGCTGGATAGGGAGACGCCGAGTTGGGAGGCAAGCGTGCCCATGCGAGCATCACCACCCCGCAGTAACGCGAACAGCGTTCGAACCTGTGGCATCGTCAGTTCGAGAGTGAACCACTCTTCCGGTATTCGAGACCGGAGCGAGCGAAAAACGGACTCCAATTCCACCACCAAGTTTTGGATCTGGCTGGAGGGAGCGCCGAAGTTGGGGTCTGAATGGTTTGAAGTCACTGGATAATCTCGTCGTAAGAAAAACTTCACATCACGTGAATTGTCCGGGCAACAGATAGTTCAGTCAAGCGATCCACCATCTCGCAATCGAACGCAGCCGGCTGCGAATCGATTGGTAGTATCTGAAAGCGCAGTCATTCTTGGTCTCCTTCCGACCTGCGCGAATCTCAACTGACAGGAGCCAGAGTGGCGACAGAACGGACCTTGGTCTTGGTGAAACCCGACGCGATGCAGCGGGGGATGGCAGGAGAGATCCTCGCTCGCCTCGAACGTCGCGGATTGAAGATCATCGGCGCAAAGCTGGTGCATGCAGATCGAGCCTTGGCGGAACGGCACTACGCCGAACACGTCGGCAAGGGGTTTTACGAAGGTCTGGTTTCGTTCATCACCGCGATTCCCGTCTTGGCCCTGGCGCTTCAGGGAGAACGGGCGATCGAGGTGGCGCGACAGACGATGGGCGCAACCGACCCGGCGAAAGCAGCCCCCGGTACTATCCGGGGCGACTACGGACTGACGGTCGGTCGGAACCTCGTGCACGGGTCAGATTCGCCTGAGAGAGGTGGGGAAGAAATCGCGCTGTGGTTCTCTCCAGACGAACTATCGGACTACGAGCGCGACATCGAACCTTGGCTCATTGAATCCTGATCAGCGGCACGGCGCGCCGCCACATGTCCTCCAACCCATAGAATGTGCGTTCCTCGCGTCCGAAGATATGGACGATGACGTCGCCGAAGTCCATCAGGACCCATCCTGCGTCCGCCTCCCCTTCCGTATGAGAGACCGGGTGCCCTTCCGCCCTGAGTTCTTTCCCGATCTCTTCCTCGATCGCCTTGACCTGGCGTTTCGTCTCGCCAGAGAGGAGCACAAAGGCATCCGCGTAGGAACACAGCCCTCGCACGTCCAGCAGTACGACATCGTGCGCGCCGCGGTCCGCCGCGATGTCCACCGCGCGTCGGCCTATTTCCAACGCGTCCGGTCCCTGTTTTTCTTCGGTCTTTTCCGTAGCCATCGGCACCATTTTACTGCTCTTCGCCCGAGATTCTCGGGAGCCCGCAATGGATGATGCGACTCTCGCCATCGTCCTGGCGCTCGGCGCGTTGTCGGTCGGAGCCGTCGCAGATCTCTTGTATCGCTTCGGCCAGACACGAGGGATCGACACTGGGGTTTTCCTCTTCTGGCAATCTGCGGTCTTCAGCGTAGGAATCTGGGCCGGAGCGCTCGCGAACGGACAGATCGACGACATCATCGCCAGCACCTGGGTGTGGGGGCTGCCCAGTGGGCTGCTCAGCTACCTGGGTCTCTACTTGTTCGTCTTCAGCCTGCGTACCGGTGACGCGAGCGTGAACGCCCCGGTGTTTCGCCTGAACTTCGTGGTTGCCGCTGCGGGCGGCATACTCCTTCTTGGCGAAACCGCAAACCTCCCCAAGATCGCTGGAATCGTCCTGGCGATCGTGAGCGTCCTCTCGCTCCTGAACCTCCGCGCGGTCCGCGATGGCGGCGCCGCCCGACAATCGATCGTCACCGTTGTCGCGGCATCTTTGCTCTTTGGATCTGTTGCGGTGCTGGGCAAACACGCGCTGAACGAGGGAAGCAGCGCCGTCCCCCTGATACTGACCCAGACGGTCGCCTTCCAATCCGGCGCGACTTTCTACGTTCTCTGGACGCGCCGTTGGCGTCCGAACATCCCGACTCTCCGGTACGCGCCGCCCATCAGTGCGCTGCAACTCGTTTGGTCTGTGCTCTTTTTCCAGGCGCTTGAGTTGGGAGATGCGAGCGTCGTCTTTCCTGTCGTCCAACTCAGCTTCGTACTCACCGCGGTTCTTGCCGTAGCGTTCATTGGGGAGGCCATCGACCGGACCAAGGTCGCAGGACTCGCACTCGCAGTTCTCGCTGTGGGTGCTTTCGCGTTCGCTTGACGCGTTTCGCCCTCATACATGAACCGGGCCCGCTCAGACATATCGGCCGGTACTTGAGTACCTAGATTGCCTGTACCCGATTCGGTATCCTTGGCCGCGTTGTGAACGAGAAGAAACGCGTCGTGGTCGCGATGAGCGGGGGAGTCGACTCCTCGGTCGCGGCCTACTTGCTCAAACAGCAGGGTTACGATGTCGTCGGCGTCACCATGCGGCTTTGGAGCGACGAGGTGATGAGCGCCTCTTCGCACAACCGGAGCTGTTGCTCCGTCGAAGACACGCTTGACGCAAAGCGAGTCGCCCAGGTCCTCGGTTTCCCGCACTACGTGTTGAACTTCGAGGAGGAGTTCAAGGCCCACGTGATGGACTACTTCGTCCAGGAATATCGCCGGGGCCGGACCCCCCATCCCTGCATCGCCTGCAACGACAAGATCAAGTTCGCTTTCTTCCTGCGGCGCGCTCTCTCATTCGACGCGGAGTTGATCGCCACCGGGCCTTACGTTCGGCGCGCCGATGGCTCTGACGGCGTACAACTTTTGAAAGCAACTGACCCGTCCAAGGACCAGACCTACGTCCTCTACGGCCTGAAACAGGAAGAGATCGAACGGTCGTTGTTCCCGATCGGCGATATCCCAAAGTCGGAGGTCCGAGAAATCGCTCGCCGACTCTCGTTACCGACGGCCGACAAGCCCGATAGCCAGGAGATCTGCTTCGTTCCTGAGGGCGACTACCGAAGGTTTCTGGCTCCGAAAATACCGGCGGTCCCTGGCCCGATCGTCGACCTTGACGGAAAACAGGTCGGCGTCCACGCAGGGGTCACCGGGTATACGGTCGGCCAGCGCAAAGGGCTCCCTTCATCGCCTGATGGACGGCGCGTCTACGTGGTCGCCCTGGACGCATCCGAAAACACCGTCATCGTGGGCACTGAGGACTCTCTTTACGCAACAGGACTCCGTGCTTCCGGAGCGAACTTCCAAGCTACAATGGGGGACGCCACCACGGAACGCGTCACGGTGAAGATTCGCTACAAGTCTCCCGAGGTCGACGCGACGCTGACCCACCTCGCCGAAAACGGAGCGTTCCAGATCGATTTCGATGAGCCGCAGAGAGCGGTGACACCCGGTCAGGCGGCAGTCATCTATCGTGGGGATCGGATGATCGGTGGCGGAGTCGTCGACGAGGCCATCCGGAACATCGAGACGGCCTCGAAAAACGCAGCGCTTCTCAGGTAGGGGGACAAATGTCGATCATCGCAGTTTCACTTGCAGCGCGGAACCTGCTGCGCGGACGTGGGCTTTTCGGTGGGGCCGCGAACGAACTGGGCGAAGGCTTCACACCCGCCGATTTCTTGTCCGGCGCATTCCAGGGTTGCCATCGAACGATCCTCCAGGCAATCGAACCTCTCTCAGAGGCGGAGATGTCGTGGAGGCCGTACGCCGGTGCAGGATCCGCGGGGTTCATCGTGTGGCACGTCGCCCGCGCGCAGGACGCGCTTGTTCACCGTCAGTTGCTCAATCAACCGGAAGTGTGGATTACCCAGGGCTGGGCCCAGCAATTCGGCCTCCCCATCGATGAGACGGGACAGGGCTATACCGAGGACCAGTTGGCGACCTTCCAGGAACCACCGAAGACGGAGCTTCTGGACTATCTCGCCGCGACCTATCGTGCCCTTCAGCGCGCCATCGACCAACTCGGCCCGCGGGGCTTGGATTTCACGACCGAGCGGGGCATGGAGCGCGTCCGCTATCTCGTGATCCTCACGAACCACGCCAACATGCACGCCGGCGCCATTCACTACATCCGCGAGATCCTCGCCGCATCGAGAGGTACGCCGGCCGAATTGTGAGCGGGGGCGCGTAAACGTGGCGAAGTCGCCACGGGCTCAAAGACCCGGAGCCGGACGGCAACATCCCACTCTCGCGTACGAGAACGAGTTGCGGCGCGCCGGCAAACGCCGGATAGCGGGCATCGATGAAGTCGGGCGTGGAGCCCTGGCAGGACCCGTGGCAGCAGCGGCTGTCGTGCTCCCCGAGCAGCCGCTCGACTGGTACGACCTCGTGTATGACAGCAAAGACCTGTCTGCCACCGCCCGAGAGGCGCTCGTCGGCCCCATCTTGCGCGACACCGCAGTCGGATTCGCCATGGTGTCTGCGGATCGCGT
Source organism: uncultured Dehalococcoidia bacterium (assembly GCA_964537445.1). Lineage (GTDB taxonomy): Bacteria > Chloroflexota > Dehalococcoidia > UBA6926 > UBA6926 > JASLZO01. The sequence goes on from CAZIBZ010000103.1 coordinate 6,952, forward strand.
GGATTCAGATGGGATCGTTCCGGCCACGAAACGCGCGATGACCCGCGCGATGCGCGCGTTGGGACCCGGGATCGACGCGTTGCTCATCGACGCATTGACCCTTCCCGGGCTTCCCATCCATCAGGTCCCGCTCATTGAGGGCGACAAGCGGTCACTGTCGATAGCTTGCGCGGCCATCGTCGCGAAGGTCACGCGAGACAACGTCATGTCACGCCTGCACGACGAGTATCCTGCCTACTCGTTCAGCCAGAACAAGGGGTACGGGACCGAGGCACACCGCGAGGCCCTTAGACGGGTGGGTCCATCCTCCATCCATCGGCAGAGCTTCCTGTCGAAGCTGGCCGAAGAAGGTATGGAGACGTCTTGACACCCAAAAAGCGGCCCAATAGCATGGCGGCGATTCGATGGTTTCAGTACGAAGGATCGCGATGATTGCGGCGCATCAAGGGCGCAGGGTTCCCCGCGTCCTTCGGATTCTATGATGTCGTCACTGGACCAACCTCCATCGCCACGCCCGATCCGTAGAGGTCGGGTCGGAAGCGATTGTTCCTTGATCTTGCTGGTGCTGGCGGGGGTCGACCTCCGCGGCGCCTGATCCGCGCAGCGGACGACACATGGACCTCTCAGAGCCTCCAAGACTGAGGCCCGCCACCGACTTTTTTCTCTCGCCGGGACCCCGGTCGAGTTAATCCACGGTGGACACGACCGCTCTCCTCCTTGTGATCGCCGCCGCCACGGCGTTTGGTCTCTCAACGCCCTTCGCGGCCGCCGCTGCTGCTTTCGCACATCTGCGAGACGAGCGAGTCGAGCGATTGGTGCAACGCCGCGTGCCCGGTGCCAGGAGGCTGGTTTCGCTCTCCGATTCGCGCGAATCGCTCGAGATGGCACTCATGATGATTCGCGCCGCTACTACTGCCGGATTCGCCATCAGCGCGTATGCATTGGCCATCCGCATCGCTCCATCGGCCTGGGTCGGCGTCCCCTTGGGCCTCGGCGTCGCGATGGCCGGCGGAGTTCTTGCTCAGGCGGCTGGCAGTGTTTGGGCGGGCGCAAATCCTGAAAAGACAGCGCTGACTCTCTCACCCCTCGGAGTTGTGTCACTGGCCGTTCTGCGCCCGTGGGCTTCCGGGCTCATCACCTTGTACCGGCCTTTCGCCCGCCGGTTCACGCGGGATCGCAATGGGAACGGCTCGTCCACTACGGACACTGGTCGCGACGAGAACGGGGACGATCTGGTCGACGAAGCCCTCGCACCGACCGACGAGGAACTGGAGCGCCGGATCAGCCGTGGCGTGGTGAACCTGGAATCCATGGCCGTCCGAGAGATCATGGTCCCCCGTCCGGACATCGTCGGGATCGAAACCGGCAAGGAACTCCCAGATGCTGTCGAACTCGTTTACAGCGCTGGGTTCAGCCGTCTCCCTCTGTTCCACGAAACCCTCGACGACGTACGCGGGGTCCTCTATGCAAAAGACCTGTTGGCCGCGATGCACCGCGACCCCGAAAACGGGCATGACTTGGAGCCGTTGGCCCGGCCCGCGTATCTGATCCCTGAAACGAAGCGCCTCGGCGACCTCCTCCGTGATTTCCAGGAGAGGCGGGTCCACATCGCCCTCGTCGTCGATGAATACGGCAGCCTCGTCGGTTTGGTCACGAACGAGGATGTGCTAGAGGAACTCGTGGGCGAGATCGACGATGAATTTACCGCCAGCGAGCAACTCATAGAACGCCGCGGATCTGACGAGGCGATCGTTGACGCCCGCGTCCCGCTCAAATTAGTCAGCGAGATTTTCGACATCGAACTTGAGGTTGAGGGTTTCGACACCCTCGGTGGCCTCATCCTCGACAAGCTTGGGAAGATCCCAACGGCCGGCGAAACCGTCACTGAGGGCGGGGTCACGCTCAAGGTCCTATCAACCGCCGGTCGCCGCATTCGGCGGGTGCAGGTCATGCGGACACAGGCTCCTGACAAAGAGTCAGCGGATTTGGAGCGTTAGCACATCGCCTGAATAACGAGTCGCCTGATCCTCAAGCAGGGAGTCAGCAGCTTCGACCCGTTCGATGGTCTCATAGCTGACAAGCCAAGAAGCATTCGGGCGCGCTTGAGGCGCTTGAAGGGGGCGACGTCACGTTGAAGGTCCTATCTACCGTCGGCCGCCGCATTCGCCAGACCCAGGTGACCCGAACTGGGCCCGCAGCACCGAGCGGGGAGTCAGCAGACCTTAGGTGTCAACGCCCGGCCTGACCCAGCCCGTCCCCGCACTCGGAAGTGCAACAAAAAAGGGCCCGCCAATTGGCGGGCCCTTCATCTACCCGTTTCCGGGAGTTGGTTCGTTACTTGCCATCCACCGGCGGTACATCACCGGGTGCTCGCACC
>CAZIBZ010000104.1:0-12013 GCA_964537445.1 uncultured Dehalococcoidia bacterium
CGGGGGACGTGACGTATTCGATCGTGGCTCGCGCGGATGACCCTCACCTCGGCGAGGACGTGATCGCCTCCTATCGGAGCGTGAACCAAGCACTGGTGGCGGGCCTCGGGGCGCTGGGGATCCGGGCGAGGATCCGGGAGCGTCCACCTACATGGCCGAGCACGGGGGTTGGGTTCGCCTGCTTCGAGGAGGCATACCGGCATGAGGTGTACTGGGCAGGACGGAAACTCGTTGCCAGTGCCCAACGGCGGCAGGGAGGGATCGTTCTACAGCAAGGGACGATTCCCGGCAAAGAAACCGGCGCACAGATCGCTTCGCTCCTGCGGCTCGAACCTGCCGCACGAAGCCTGCTGAAGCGCGACCTCGGCGAGCGGACCGGAACGATGGAGAGGGCACTCGACCAATTGCCCTCGTTCGAGAAGGTGGTCGCTGCGATGGTCCAGGGATTTCGCGAGGCGTGGGGTGTCCAATTCGACCACCATCCGCTGACCGAGCGAGAAGAGCAGGTAGCAGAAGAAATCGCTGCCTCCGAAGGGGTCGTGGAGTGAACCGAACGGCTTATGAGGCTCTAGCGCTCTGGGACAGATCGCGAGTTCTCGCGCCCGGCAGATGGCGTTTCGCGCCGCCCGATGGAAGGATCGAGACCCACGGTTTTCCTGACCCCCTTGCTACAATCCGAACCTAATCCACGAGCGCACGGGACACCGCGGTCCGAGACGGTCGCGGGTCGGCCCAGGCAAGGCTGAACCTTTGGTATCCAGTTCGAATTCCGACGGACCTATCGCCGGCGATCGTCCGCCAGCGGTTGGTATGCGCTCGGCGCCGTACTACAAGTGGCTGGTGCTCGGGACGGTTGGGTTGGGAGTGCTGACGAGCACGGTCGACGGGAGCATCGTCAACATCGCCCTGCCGGAGTTCGGCGAGGTCTTCGATACGGACCCAGGCACCGTGGTCTGGATCTCCGTGATCTTCCTTCTCTCAAGCGTCGGATTGATGCTCACCCTTGGATCACTGGGCGATGTGGTGGGGCGCAAGCGTGTATTCCTGAGCGGGTTCGCGGTGTTCGGCCTCGGGCTGGTCGGCGCCTCGTTATCGGACACGTTCACGCAACTCCTGGTGGCGCGTGCGGTCCAGGGCGTCGGGCAGGCGCTCATCATCTCGAACGGAAACGCGCTGGTCGTGGCCGCGTTCCCACCCACGGAGCGCGGCCGAGCGCTCGGACTTGAGAACGCGGTCGTTGGTGTCGGGTTGGCGAGCGGCGCGCCCCTGGGTGGGTTGTTGCTGGGAGCACTCGGCTGGGAGGCGTTGTTCTGGACACGAACCCCCTTCATCGCGGTCTTCTTCGTGATGGGACTGTTGATTCTTCAACCCGATCGCAGAGAGGCGAAGAGGATGCAGTTCGATCTGTTGGGAGCGGTGACGATTTTCGTCGCCATGTCCACGTTCATCCTGGCCATCAACCGGGGTCCCAAGATCGGATGGACGGACCCATTCATCCTCGGATTGCTCGCGCTCGCGGTGTTCTCATCGGTGTCATTCCTGCTTGCCGAGCGAAGAGCGAAAGAACCGGTGCTGGAGCTGTCGCTCTTCAAGAACCGAATGTTCTCCTTCTCGAACGGGGCAAGCGCATTCCAGTTCCTGAGCCAGGGGGCGATCATCATTCTGATGCCGTTCTTCCTTCAGGATGCCCGGAGCCTCAGTCCCTTCCAGGCGGGCATGATATTGATAACTCTGCCGGTGTCACGGTTGGTCGCGGGCCCCATCGCCGGCTGGGCATCTGACAAGGTGCCAACCCGTTCGATCACGACAATAGGGTTGGTCGTCATGACCCTGGCGTATTTTGGGCTTCGAACCGTTGGCCTGGATACGCCGATGGTCTGGCTTGTCGCGCTGCTTCTCGTCGAGGGAATAGGCACTTCGATCTTCGGACCCGCAAACAACAGCGCGGTGATGGGGTCAGTGCCCACTTCTCACCTCGGCACTGCGTCAGGGATGATCGCCACAGTGCGACAGGCGAGCCAAACGGCAGGGCTGGCCCTGTCGGCGACACTGTTCGCCGCGTTCCAGGCCGCTCACGAACTCCGATTGCTAGGAGAGGGCGTGGCGTCCGATGTCGCGGAACGACAGGCATCTTCGCTCGGGGTCCAGGAAGTGCTCACAGTCATGATGGTCTTCCTGGTCGCAGGCACGATGATCTCCGCGCTGCGGGGCTCCGATTCGCCGAGAACCCTTGACCCGGTAGGGGACGACCCGGGCCGGACCACGGGTTCGCGACCTCACTGATGGGGACCGTGATCTCGTCGATCCATCTGCCACCCGGTTTCCGAAGTCTGATGATCCGGTGACGACCACGCCTGACCGGAACCCGAGCTTCCGGGCCCGCCTGCCGGTTCTCCGAAGCCTGCCATATCCGTGGTTGGCGCTCGGCACGGCGGCGATAGCCGGCTCGCTGACTCCGCTCGAAGCGAACCTGGTTATCGTTTCGCTACCGAGCATGGCGCGGGCGTTCGACGTCCCAGCCTCCGACGTGATCTGGGCGATGGTCACGGCGACCCTGACGACTGTTGGGCTCGCCCTGCCGATCGCCGTGCTGAGTGAACGCTGGGGCCGCCGAAACCTTTTCCGGATCGGGTTCTGGGTATTCGCCGCCGGGGCGATCGCAGCGATGTTCGCGCCGGGTCTCCCATGGTTGATTCTTGCCAGGGCCATCCAGGGTGTCGGGATCGGGCTGTTCGCGTCCGTTCGGAACGCAATCGCGGTCGAGGCGATGTCGGAACGACGCCGAGGCATGGCACTCGGAATCGTTCTGGCGGCGGTTGGGATCGGCGGGACGGCGGCGCCATTCCTGGCGGGCTGGCTGCTCTCCGCGTTTGGCTGGCGGGCGATATTCGGTGCCGAAGCGATCGTCGGACTGACGGCCGCGGTTATCGCGATGGCGGTCCTGCCCCCTGAAAGTCCACAGGAGAAGACGCGGAGACCATTCGATGGGATCGGCGCCGCGCTCGTCTTTGCCGGACTCGTCTCGTTGCTGGTGGCGGGGAACCGCCTCCCGGCACTCGGGGTCGAGTCCTTCCTGGTGATCGGGCTCGGCCTCGGCGGGATGGCACTGCTGGTCGCGTTCGTGGTCCGGCAGCTCCAGGCCCAGGACCCCCTCCTGGACCTCTCAATCTTCCGGGTTCGTGCATTCGCGGTGCCGTCTGCGGGGTTGATCCTGCAGATGCTGTCGTTCGCGACGGCGGTGGTGTTGACCCCGTTCCTGCTCGAAGGAGCAATGGGCCTGTCGCCGCGGGCGGCGGCCACGGTGTTCGTCGCGGCGGCCGTGGGACTGTTCATGGGTGGCCTGCCGGGTGGAATGCTCTATGACCGTGTCGGGTTGCCCCGCATCTCCGTGGCAAGCATGGCCATCACGGTCGTGGCAATGGCGTGGCTCGTTTCTGTGACCGAGGAGACGTCCATCGTCTACGTGGTCGTGGCGCTCGGAACGATCGGACTGATGGAGGGCATCTTCCAGTCGGCGGTCGCGGCGGGGTTGGTAGCGGCAGTGCCCCCAGGCAAGCTCGCGCTCGGTTCCGCGATGTTCATGATCAGCATCATGTTGCCGATCACGGTAGGAATCACCATCGGCGGGACGCTACTCTCGGCCCGTCTGGCGGCTCACGAGGGAGTCTCCGGGGTCGGTCCGACTGCGGTCGCCATGGCCTTTCGAGATGTGGTGGTCGTTGGTTTGGGATTCGCCGTCGCGGCGCTGTTTGTGATGGTCGCATTCCGAGGAGGCGCCTCGAAGTCAGCCAGAAACGCTCCCCGGTAAGCGTCATGCGCCTGATTCCCGTGGAGGACAGGTTCGCCTCTCCGCGCTTGTTCAGGACGTTCGAGACGTTCCCGGTCAGGTCGGCACGCTGGAACGGGATGTAGTGCGGGTGCGACTCACGCATCGCCGCATACGCCTCCGGCGAGAGGATTCCCTCCTTCACCAGCGGCTTGAGCACTTCCTCGTCGTGGAGTCGCCACAGGTCACGGGCGACACTCTCAATCTGTCCGTATTTCTGCGTCCCTATCCGGTTCCGCAGCTTAATCTTCTCTTCTAGAACACCTGCGGCCCCGCGTACTCCACCGGGGAGCGACGGAACGTCCCCTCCTGCTCTCCGTGCGTTCTCAAGGATGTCCTCCATCCTGCGGAACACCATGTAGAGTTCGAGGTCGCGCAAATCCTTGTGACGAAGCCGCCTGAGAACCGGGCGATAGAGGCGTCGGACGACATCCTCACCGGCAGCGGTGGCACCCGGAACCAACTGGGCAAGCTGATGAACCGGGATACCGGAGTGTTTCTGGAGCTTCTTCAGCGGGTGGTTCCGGTCGTACCACCACTGCGGCATCTTCTTGATAAGTCGTTCGAAGAACTCACGCCGACTCGGCTTCCCGATGATGTCGTCAATTGAGATTTGCGGCGGCCCATCTTCGGGGAGGCCACCGGGGATACCACGGCCAGACGGTGGGAGTTTCGGGGGAGGGGCGCTTCCCGCGCCACCGGGTGCTGGTCTCGGCGCTCCTGTTCCTGAACCTCCAGCGGGAACAAGCCCCCGCTCACCAGCAGGAACGAGAGCCGTACTCTCTACAGGCTCTGAAGGTACTCCCACTGCGCGTCGAGCAGCCCCTTGTTCTGCGACACCCAGTCCTGTCCGTGGCTCCTGACGAGCCGCCGCTCCCAGACCTCCCGCGGCTCCAGCGTCCAAGACGGATTCTCTGGCAAGTTGCTGGCCGAGGTCGAAGTCGTCGACCGACGTTCCACCCTTCGCCCATTCGTCGGGGAATTGCCCGAAGCGTTGCCTGATTGTGTCACGTGCTCCCCCTTGATACGACATGAAGACCACATCCGGTCTTCCAAACCTATTGTAGTCCCATCCTGCGGGAGCGAACTCATCAACGAACTTCGTGCGGGCGACCACGCGGAAACCCGCCTGACGGTACAGGTCGGGCAGGAACCCATCGAAGGCGCCAAGCGCCTTGGCCCCGTCGTGGCTCGGGAAGCCACTCACCATCTTGAAGTTGACGCCACAGTGTTCGGCGAACGCTCGCTGCGTGGGAACCATGTCCACGCTGACACCCCAGACCTGGGTGTTTAGCTGCTTGAATTCCGGCAAAAGACGCTGGAATTCTTGCATCTCGCGCTCTCAACCACCGGTGAATGCGGCGACGTAAAAGGCGATGACCACGTTGCTCTGACCTTTTTGTTCCGCGAGCGTGATCGTCTCGCGGTCGGGGGTTCGGAAACTGACCTCCGGGGCGGGTTGACCGACTGCTCAGTTGATCATCTTTACTCATCCTTCCGCAAATGCATAGCTGAGAACTTTTCGTGAACTGATCAAAACTGATTACGAAGACTCGAGGGATTATAGCTTTGGGACTTCTGGGTGCTCCGGGCCGGTCTGGATGCGTCCCACGCGACCGGTCGGGGAGTAGCGATACCAAACCCGACCGATCATTTCCTGACGGTCGACGGGCCCGAACACACGCGAGTCGCGGCTGACGGCGCTGTTGTCGCCCTGGACCCAGTACTGATCTGGTAGCAAGGCTCCCGTGTTCACGCCGCCAGGCGTCATGTCACCCGGGCCGGCGACGATCCTCTTGACCGTCTCGACTCCGGCGACGGATGTCGCGAGCAGCACGACATCTCCGGGCTGAGGAGCCTCGGAACGGTAGGAAGCCCGGCTCACCAGAACCCTGTCTCCGTCTGAGAGAGCGGGTTCCATGCTCTCGCCGCGCACCGCCACGCGGAGCGACGAAGCGAGATCGACCGCAAGGCCGCCCGCGCGCCGAAACCTGTCTCCCGCGATATGGAGAGCGATGGCAATCATTCGCGGCTCCTTGGCAGGCCGACCCCTGAACGAATGGATCCGACCGAGCAGCCAGGTACAGGAATTTCTCTTGTTGCGATGAGGTTAATCATGCTATAACTCAGCCTCATTTGGGCCGGTGACGATCAACGAAACCTGGGGGGATCTGGATGTCGATTCTGAGTAACTTGCTACGAACAGTCGACCGCATTGCGGCGCCGTCGACAGAGGCAGAGGCGCATTGCGATATTCCGTGTGGCATATACGATCCGCATGCCGCGCAGGTTGCGGCGCACACGGTCGTCCGCATGAACCAATTGATCACGGACCTACCGACGGATGATATGGAGGCCTATGGGGCCAAGCTGGGCCGGTACGTCTCGGTCAAGGAAGAGCATGCGGAGTTGGTCAAGAAAGAGATTCGGATCCTGTGGGGCGACTACTTCCGGCCGGAGCACGTGGAACAGTACCCGAACCTCCACAACCTCGTGTTCACCACGATGAAGCAGGCCTCGGCGGCACGGCAGAACGTCAGCATGGACAATGCCCAGAGCCTGCTAGCCTCGGTCCAGGAGATCGCGGAGATCTTCTGGAAGACCAAGGGAGCCGAAGTACGGCGTGCCCCTTCGCGCCAGACTTCGGGCGGAGAACTCGTCTACCCCGCTTAGCCATTTCCGTCAGTCGAAATAAACCGGCGTCCCAGCGGGACGCCGGTTTCGTCTATTCAGGGGTATCCGGTTTCCGGTGTGTACTCAGGCTCGGAGGCGACTTCCCCCCCGGCCGATACGAACCAGCCGTAATGGCCGCTCGGCGCATTGGTCGCGGTCACGTTGAGCGTCGCGTCCGCCGAATTCACGATGTCCGTGGATGACAGGAACCCGCTTTCGCTGAGGAGTTCGAAGTCGATCCAGGAGCAGACCTCGGTGCGGTCGCTGGCATCGCACTGGTAACCGGCGACGTTACCTTCGTCGGGGAAGCCGGTTCTGCCCGACAACGTTGGCCAGGGTCGGAGCGCCGAAGGTGCTACCCGGTAGTCGTCGAGGGCCTGGGCCAGAGCGGCCCGATCGGCCTGGAACGCCCGCTTTTCGCCCCAGGAAAGTACTGAGGGACCGTAAACGGAGATGAACCAGACCGCCGCGAGGGCGACGACGGCGATGATAGCAAGCTGGATGCCGAATCGGCGCAGGCCAGACTTCAGATCGGTTGAGGGCCCGCCCTCTCGTGTCGAGACGCTCACTATCCAGAACCGCAGATACTGTCGCTCGAGGTGCCCGGGCGGTCAGTTCTCGCGGTGAATCTCGAGACTTTCGCCGGGGCCAAGGGCGACGCGGCGGACACTGACGTTGTACTTCAGGAGCCAGTACCAGAGCGTGCCCTTGCTGATACCTAGTTGTTCAGACATGCCTGGGAGGCCGAGTTCGTTGTACAACTCGGGCAACAGACGCTCGAGCGGGCGCCCGTAACGCTCCTCTACCTGTCGCATCAACCTGGTCTTCTGACGAGCCAAAAAGGGACCTCCAAAGGCGGTGCCAGTCTACGGACGGCCGGAAGATATTGTCAAGAGTTCCAGACCCGTTTTGAAAACTAGTTCGAAATATTTGTTCTAATTCGTACTTGAAACGTCGCCAGTCCAAGGGCCACCGAGGGTGCAGCGGGCGCGCGCAGCCTGCCAAACGGCTGGGCACTGTTCACTCGACTGAATGACTTTCCTTGACCGTGTGAAGTGGCGCCCATAGACTCGTCCGCGCTCCGGATGAACGAAAGAAGAGAGAGGTGACGTGCTGATCGGCAAGATGCTGATGTCGTGGGTGGCTGCTGTGCGACGGAACCACGCGGCAGAGCACGCCACGATCGCGGTTGCCTCGCGGCGACTGGATGCTGTCGGGCAGCTCGGTGGTCGAGCGGTACCGAACGGGTTCTATGTATACGGGCCTGCTTCAACCCAGGTCATAGAGGAGTCCGCTCGGGAAGCGATCCAACGACTGAAGGGCGGTGAATCCGGCCTGGCCGTTTCGCCCTTCTGCGGGACGAACTTCCTCCTAGCCGGCGCGCTGACGACACTGAGCGCGGCGCTCATTCTCGGGGGAGGCAAAGGTCGTTTCCAGCGGCTGCCCCAGGCTATCGGGCTGGGAGTGTTCTCGCTGATTGGTTCGTTCAGGGTTGGAGCCGAGGTCCAGCGCCGCTGGACTACTGACGCGGACGTTGGACGGATGAGCTTGGAGCGCGTGGTGCAGAAACGCGGAGGGCGCCACGCGGTGCATCGGGTGTACACACGGGTGGAGCCGGAAGACGCGTCGCTTCGCTAGTCTTTAGCTGTGCTTCGGCGCCCTGAGACGTCGGTGTCCCCGTAGCTCAGCCGGATAGAGCAGCTGACTTCTAATCAGCCGGTCGCAGGTTCGAATCCTGCCGGGGACGCCATTGGATGAGAACGAAACGAGGCCCCGCGGAACTCCATGGGGCCTCGTCATCTGATCGATCCAGAGGCGTTCGTTTTATCGCGCCCGGCCGCCGGTTGGTACGGCGACTCGGCTCAGGCGCCGACGAGAGCGAACGTCAGTCGGCGCGGTTTACCAGCGTCGGTCGTTGCGCGGGCCGCCACCACCACCACCGCCAGCGCTGCGCTCGCGCGCCTCGTTGACCGTGAGCTGGCGACCGTCGAGATCCTTGCCGTTCAGGGCAGTGATCGCGGCCTGTGCCTGGGCGGAGTCCTCCATCTCCACGAAGCCGAAGCCCCGGGAGCGCTGGGTGTCCCTGTCGATGATCACCTGTGCGGACGTGACGGTCCCGTGCGCGGCGAATGCGGCCTGCAGACCGGAGTCTGAGGTATTGAAGCTGAGGTTGCCTACATAAATTCTCATGTGGCCTCCTGTGTGTTGATTCTCCACACCACATCGAAGCCACAATCTCAAGCAACCAGCCGAACAGCTGAACAGGGAACGGGACTCTACGTAGCTAACGGAGTATTTCCAGTGTCGCCACAGGGGCAGACTATTGTCAAGTTCCCCGAACACAGGCAACTCCGAACCTGCTGCGGCGGTCTTTTGAACGTGGACGTGGGCGTGGGCGACAGCGACGGATCTAGAACGCGAACAACCGATACCGAAATCAACCGGAACCGAGACGGACGGGGTCTTCAACGGTCCCAGAGAAAGGTGAGACAACTACATAGGAAACGAACAGGTGGACGGAGTGGCTCATGAATACACAGTCTTGGTTCGCACCGATGACCGTTACCGCACTCTTGCTGTCGACCTTGCTGCTGTCCGCGCTGATACGTGTCGCCATCTAGCTCCGCTTCGCTCTAGCTCTCTTCGATCCCCCCGACCGCCCCCGAGCCCTTGAGCGCTGTCATCGCCCCCGGGCCGTAGCCCAATAGATTCGTCAATAGCTCGTCAGTATGCTGGCCGAGATCGGCCGGCCCGCCAAGTGGACCGTTCGGCGTCCGCGACAGCGCGATCGGAGTTCGTACCAACGGCACCGTACCAAGCCTGGGGTGCGGAGCATCTTGGACGAGTCCGTGCTCCTGGACCGCGGGTTCGTTCAGCGCCCTATCCACCGTGTTGACCGGGCCACACGCGATCCCCAGTTCACCGAACTGCTGTAGCCACTGGTCGGTCGTCTTATTCCGCATCGCCTCCGCGAGAAATGGGATCAGCGCGTCGTAGTTCACCGTGCGTTGATGTCCGTCGCCGAACCTCGGGTCGTCGATGAGTTCTACATGGTCGATCGCGGCGCAGAACAGCGGCCATTGGTCTTGGACCCCCCCGACGATCGCGACGACGACCCATCCGTCCGAGGTTTCGAAGGCCTGGAATGGGGTGAACGTGGGGTGGCGTGTGCCGACCGGGCCGGGGACCTCCCCGGTGGAGAGATAGCGACCGACCGCGGATTCGAGGACCGAGATCTGACAATCGAGCATTGGGATGTCGACGAGTTGGCCCAGACCGCTACGTTCGCGCTCCTGGAGCGCAGCGAGAACGCCGACCACCGCATAGAGGCCCGCGGTGATGTCCCCGTACGACGTGCCCGGTCGGATTGGTCCACCACCGGGCTCTCCCGTGATGCTCATGATGCCGCCCATCGCCTGGATCACGATGTCTAGGGCAGGTCGTCGGGCGTACGGCCCGGTCTGGCCGAAGCCGGAGATGGCGCAATAGACGAGGCGTGGATTAAAGGTCTTCAGGTCGTCGTAACCCAGCCCGAAGCCGGCCATGGTGCCCGGGACGAAGTTCTCGACCAGGACGTCCGATTCGGTGGCGAGGTCCCGCAGGACGCGGGCACCATCCGGATTGGCGAGGTCGATCGTGACGCTCTCCTTCCCTCGGTTCACGCTCATGAAGTAGTAACTCTCCCCCTTCAGGAACGGACCGCTGCCACGCGAGAGATCTCCGCCTTCGCGACGTTCGACCTTGATGACCTCGGCGCCGAGGTCGGACAGAATCATGGTGCAGAAGGGTCCGGCAAGGACTCGCGTAAGGTCGAGAACGCGCAGTCCGGCAAGGGGTCCTGGCATCGGTGGGCCTCCGTCTCGGTGGGTCGTTCGCCTGCAGCAGCCCACGATTCTACCGGCGGCTGGCGCCAGCTCCGATCGGTCGAATCGTCGGGCCCGAGAAGGGCTCGATGCTATTCTGAGCCGAACCTGTGGCCAATCTGGGCGACCCGCGTCCCGGCAGGTCGTCAACAAGGCACGATGCTCCCCCTCTCCGACCGCGAAGTCCCTAGACACGGGACCCCGTACGTAAATATCGCGATCATCGTCGTGAACGTGCTCGTGTTCATCTACTCGTTCACGTTGTCGGGGCTCGATGAGCAGGTGTTCTTCTTGCGGTTCGGCGTGCTGCCCGTCGAGTTCACCAGTGGTATCTCGGCAGGTATCCAGAACTTGCCCGGTGGGGGGTCCGTCGACCTGACGTCGCCGGTACCGACGTGGGCGACGCTGGTGACCTCGATGTTCATCCACGGCGGGTTCATGCATGTCGGCGGGAACATGCTGTTCCTGTGGGTGTTCGGCGACAACATCGAAGAGAAGTTGGGCCATGCCGGATACGCGACTTTCTACGTTGCCGCTGGTCTCGCCGCGGGGGCGGCACACATCGCGTTCAGTTGGGACAGCGTCGTGCCAACGGTCGGGGCCAGTGGCGCGGTCGCCGGGGTCCTAGGGGCGTACCTGATGTACTACGCGTTCCACCGGATCCACACGCTCATCTTCCTCGGGTTCTTCATCATGGTGCAGGAGATTCCGGCGGTGCTCATGATCGGCTACTGGGCGTTCATGCGGGTCTTCAGCGGGGTTGCATCGATCGGCGCCAGTGGGGGCGGCGTGGCGTACTGGGCGCACGTGGGTGGCTTCGTGGCCGGGGTGGGGTTCGTCGCGGCAGCCCGGTTGGCGCGGGGTCAGCCGATTTGGCAGCCGGATCACCGAATGGGGGTACACCGGTACTACCGGTAAACCGATGACTGATCGAATCGGGCTGGACCGGATCATGCTGTTCGGGCATCACGGAGTGCATGAATACGAGCGACGCCTGGGGCAGCGGTTCGTCGTCGACGTCGAGATGGCGGGAGACCTGTCCGCGGCCGGGGCATCCGACCGGCTGGAGGACACGATCAACTACAGCGATGCCTACCGGATCGTGAAGGCTGTGATCGAGGGCCCGAGCCGCCATCTCCTGGAAGCGCTGGCAGAGGAGATCGCGGGCTCACTGTTGAGAGAACTCGCGGTTGACGAAGCCAGGGTGCGGATCGGAAAGCCCGGGGTCCCGGCCCCCGGGGCCATCGACCAGGCGTGGGTCGAGGTGTTTCGCCGCCGCGGTCCGTGACCCGGTGCCGCCGGTCGAACCGTACAATCGACGCTACGTTCCGAACCGGATAACCGCCGCGAAATAGCGGCTCATGCGGGGTAGATCTTGCTCAAGACGCACGACTGTGGCGAACTGACGCCCGAACACATCGGCGAGACCGTACAGCTGGCGGGCTGGGTCCATAGACGACGGGATCACGGGGGATTGATATTCCTGGACCTCCGGGACCGGTCTGGACTTGCGCAAGTGGTGTTCGACCCCCACGATGCGGCCCAAGCACATGCAACGGCGGATGCTGTGCGGAACGAGTGGGTGATCTCTATCGAAGGGACCATCGCGAAGCGCCCCGAGGGGACCGAGAACCCACGGATGGCGACCGGC
>CAZIBZ010000105.1:0-4144 GCA_964537445.1 uncultured Dehalococcoidia bacterium
TGACATATGACGTGAGCACCATGACGATCGTGATGGCGTTGAACGGCCACTGGAACAGGCGGCGCTCCATGACAGCGAGTTCCTGTTCCTCTCGGGTGAAGAACGAGAAGCTGAAGTCGAGGAAGAAGAAGAATAGCCACACCGTCGCGATGACGATCAACAGGCGTCCAACCGCGTCGAAGTGGTCCTCCCAGATGTAGTTCTCCAACCGGAAGATCCACCGCATGAGGGCCATGAGCGTTAAGACCATCGAGACGCCGGAGTGGACCGCCCCGATGACGAAGTACGGCGCGTACACGGTGACGTGCCACGCGGGCACGACCGATACGGCGAAGTCCCACGACACGATGCTGTGGACGGAAACGAAGACCGGCAGGATCAGCGCCGACATCAAGATGCCGAAGATCCCCTGGAGCTGCCACTGTCGCGGCGTGCCTCTCCAGCCGAGAGAGGCCCAGCCGTAGACCTTCCGGCGCCAGCCGGTCGTGTGGTCGCGGATGATCGCGAAGTCCGGGATCAGCGCCGTGAAGACGAAAAGGATGCTACCTGTCAGATAGGTCGAGATCGCTACCGGATCCCAAACCAGAGGTGAGCGGACATCCGGCCACACACCGCGGAAGAAGTCATACGGGAGCAGCCAGTAGACGATCCTCCACGGGCGCCCGGCATGGATGACCGGATGGATCAGTGCCGTGACGAGGGAGAAGACGGTCATCACCTCGGCTGCCCGGGTGATGGGACGCTTCCACTCCGCCTGGGTTAGTCGAAGGATCGACGAGATCATGGTGCCGGCGTGACTGACGCCGATCCAGAAGACGAAGTTGACGATGAAGAAGCCCCAGAAAGCCGGGCGTTGGAGGCCCGTAACCCACAGGCCCTCCCAGACCAATACCGTCACCGCCACGACTCCCGCCAAGACCAGGAAGAAAGGCGGGAGGAACGCGAGGACGTGTCGCCGCTCCAGCGTCAGGACGGGCCACAGGAGCTCGTCGTTGATCTGTGGTGCGGTCAGCACCGGGCGGTTGCGCATGCTCTCCTACCTGTCCGTTCTTCGGTTGTTGGTTCGCTTTGGCACGATCAAACTCAATCCGGCTTCCCGACGACGTGTGCGTAGCCGATGCCGAAGGGCCGAATGACGCGCATCATCAACGCTTCTCGCGTTTCCCAGAGCGACACGATCGGGACGACCCGTGACGCGAGCAGAATCAGGAAGGGAATGCCGGACACGAGGCCGACCAAGAAAGCTGCGTCCCAGATGTCAGGCGCGCCAAGGGCCGGGACCTTCTCCAACCCGTGTCCGCCGACCTGTTCCACCGACCATGTGTTCGAGTAGATGCGAATTCGATCGAACAGTCCTCCGAAGATGATGATCAGCCCGACGATCGTCGGCCCAACGATGCTCCGACGTACCGGGTTCCACATGATCAAGAGGAACGGAACGATGAACGACAAGCCGATGGCACCGGCAAACATCAGGAATTGGGGACGTGCGAGAAGGGCCGATTCGGCAGGGTCGCCGAAGATCAGCAACGCGATGATGCTCTGCTCGTGCGGGAGCCGCCCGTACCAGAACAGGATGAAGGCGCTCCACCAGAAGTAGAACCAGAACAGCGTCAGCACGAGCAGGAGGCGTGAGAAGCCCCAGAACTGCTCCATCTCGAAGTAGCGGCCGAGGCCGTGCACCTTCCTGAGGAGGAACATCGAGACGATGAAGAGTCCGAGCCCCATCTGGAGAGCGGAGACCGCATGGAAGGCGGGGAAGATGGGGTCCTTCCAACCGGGAACCATGCTGATCGCGAAGTCGGTAGAGAACGAGAAGTGGGTCATCGCGTACATAGCGACGTAGAACGCGCCGAGTATTCCCAGCGCCGATTTGTGCATCCGCCACTGGCGGTCGGTCCCGCCCCAACCGCGCGCAAGCCTTCGCGCCCAATTCTTCGTGGTGCCGTCTGCGGCGTGATCCCGAACCGCCGCCAGATCCGGAAGGGCTGACGCGTAGAGAAGGCCGAGCCCGGTGATCGCCAGCGTCGAAACCATGATCAGGTCGGGCAGCCATGGACCAAGCTGCCAGTCCATCCACATCGTGTTGTGAGGCGGATCCGTGCCAGCAATAGGCGGCGCTCCCGCAAGCAGCGGGATGAAGAAGATGACATGCATCGGGCCGAGGACGAGGAACATCTCGGCGAGGCGGCTCGTGGGCTTTCGCCACTGAGCCCTCACCATTCGGAGACCGATGGCAGCGAGCGGAATGCCCGCCGTGAGCGAGAACACGAAGAAATAGCAGGCGGCGTAATAGCGCCAGACCGTGTGGTCGTCCGTCCCGTTGACGAGGCGCATCCCGGCGCCGACGAATGCGAGGGAGAAGAGCAAGCCGAGGACGATCAGCAGCGTCCGCATGCGCGGCCCGACACGTCGAGCCTCATGGATCAGCTCTTCGTTGAGCTCCTCAGGTGTCGCCGGCGGGAGGGGGGCCGCGTGGCCGTTCCCGTTCGCGCTATGTCCGTTCGTTGCCATCTTTCTACGTTTCGTTCCTGTTGATCACGCGTGGACGGGCTCGTGAGAAGCTTCTTTGTCCACCTTCTTGAGGTACCGGATGTTGGGCTCGGTGCCGAGACTTTCCTGGACCGTGTACTCACGCTCGTCATGGAACAGGGCGGAAACCTGAGAGTTCGGGTTGTTCAGGTTTCCGAACACGAGAGCGTCAGTCGGGCATGCCTGCGCGCAGGCCGGCTGGAGGGTGTTGATGAACTCCTCGTTGCCGGTGCGCTTGGCCTCGCGCGTCGCGCGATTGATCCGCTGGACGCAGAAGCTGCACTTTTCCATGACGCCGCGGTCGCGGACGGTAACGTCCTCGTTCAGATAGTTGTTGTAGGTCTCCGGCCAGACGGGGCGCCGGTAGTTGAAGAACCGGGCGTGGAAGGGGCAGTTATTGGCGCAGTAACGGGTGCCAACGCAGCGGTTGTAGACCTGAACGTTCAAACCCTGGTCGTTGTGGAAGGTCGCGAAGACGGGGCAGACGGGTTCACATGGGGCGTTCCCGCAGTGCTGGCAGAGCATGGGCAAGAACCGAGCCTTGACGTTCGGGTATTCCCCCTCCCAGTACCGGTCGACGCGGATCCAGGAGATGGGGCGACGATTGTTGAAGTGCTCGTCCGTGTTGATCGGGATGTTGTTCTCCGACATGCACGCGATAACGCATGCCTGGCACCCCGTGCAGCGGTCGATGTCGACAGCCATTCCCCATTTATTCGCCATGTTCGCTCCGGTCCTTTTGTCTTCCGGTATCTATCCGAGAGTTAGCTGGACGACGGGGGCGTCGTCCAGCTGGGCGCCTGTGAAGCCACCCTCCATCCGTGGGACGCGGACGCGCCGTCCAGTCCCTGACATCTTCACGCGAGTGGAAGCCCACGCTGACGAGCCGACGCCAGCCACTTCCTGATCGGCCAAGACGCTCAACACATTGACACCGCGGTTCTCGGCGTACCGGCCGGATGCAGTCTGGCCTCGTCCGAACGGGACCGACACAACGCCAGGTGGAATCCCGGGGTGGATATAGACCGGCAATTCAACGCTGCCGGCGGGACTTTCGAGCTGTACGACATCTCCAACCTGCAGTCCCTTGTCGTGGGCGACCTGACTGTTGACCTCCACCCACGTCAGCCAGGTGACGGACGTGATGGGGTCCGGGGTCGATTGGCCCCAGGGAAGTGCGGCGGTCGATCCGGCGCCAATCCCGGCAGTCGAAAAGGGAACCAGGAGGAACGTATCGTCGCCGGTCGAACCCAGGTAGCGGGCTTCGGTTTCCGCGCTCCCACGCGATGGCAGGGTGGTCGCGCCGCCCGTGTCAGTCGAGACTGCTGCAGTATCCCACCAACCGCCGCGCTGGAGGACCCCGACGCGGAAGGCCTCAAAGGTGGCGCCTTGAACGGACCCGCTGGCTGCGTTCGCGTTATAGAGCTTCTCCAACTCGCTCCGGACGAGCGCTTCCATCGAGCCGAACCCGAGAGATCCAACCTCGATGAGGATGTCCCCGAAGGACCGGGAGTCGTGGACGATGTTCCCATCGCGGTCGATCAGGGCCGGGACGACGGGCTGTTGGATCGTGAGGACGGGGTACCCGGGTCCCGGATCGGGAACGTCGGTG
>CAZIBZ010000106.1:0-6800 GCA_964537445.1 uncultured Dehalococcoidia bacterium
CAGACCTCGTACCGCGTTGGGTCGATACGCAGGTCGCCCAGCTGAATCTGGCCGGGTCCCCCGCTCGGTCCCCGGCCCTCTTGCTGGTGCCGGCCTATCAACAGCTTTAATCGCGCACCTAGCTCCTCAGCGTCCGCCGGGAGCAGCGCGAAGTCGTCAAGGTACATCTCCACATCGATCTGCCCGAGCCCGGATCTGGAAACCAGCGCGATCACGGGCACGACGCGGTCCCGTTTCGACTCCGCCGTGATTGCCCGTATGGTTCCCCGGCGACCCAGGTGGCCCGAGAGGTCGAGGACGATCGCTTCTGGTGGGTCGGATCCGCGGTCTCCGAATATCGCGTCGAGATCGACTGATGGCTCCAGTCGCCAATCTGCTGCGACGAGATCGAGTCCGTCAGCCACGTCCCCGAGCAGATGCCGGTCTCTAGTCGAAACCAGGACGATGGACACGAGTTCGACTCCAACGTGATGTGGAAGAGGGGATGCGAAGACGCTTCATTCTACGGGTTGACTCACGAACCGGTGCACGGTCCGGGAGATGTCGGTCGTTCGGAAACCGAGTGATCGAGAACTGGTCTCGTCTGCTAGCGGATCTCGATCACGTAGCTGTCCGACGCCCCATTGGGGATGGCGCCGAACAATCCGGAACTGACGGAGCCGACCAGACGCAGGTCTCCACTCCCGACTGCGGCGATGTCCGTGGCCGAGTTTTCCTCCGTGTCCCCTATCCATCGGACCCACAGCGGGATCCCGTCGTGACCGAACACGCGTAGCGCGCTAGCGACCGAATCCTGATGGATCCTCTCGGGCTCATCGACTCTCTCATGGATCCCACGTGACACGACCCAGATCCGGCCCGTGCCATCGGGCGTGAACGCGCGGAGGAAACCCTTCGTCGGCAGGACTCCGCCACGATAGCCGCCGACGAAGATGGTGCCGTCCCTCGAGTCGACTGCCGTTCCTGTCGCGCCCTCGTCACCGTTGCCGCCGAACTGGTCGAGCCAGATACGTTTGCCGGATCCGTCGAAAACAGCAACGAACGCGTCCGACAGTTTGCTTGGGTTTTCGAACCCATCGAACGCCCCGGTCGTCTCGCCGACGACAACGATCCGGCCACCGGCGTCAACTGCTACCGAGGACGCGAAGTCGGCTCGCTCCATGCCGAACTGCCGGGTCCATATCTCGTGACCTTCGCGATCGTACAGGCGGAGGAAACCGTCCAGTCACCGGAGGGTTCGTCGTCTGTGATCGCCCCGCGTGTCTCGCCGACGACGTACACGGTCCCATCTTTCGAAGCCACGATCGCGCGGATCTTGTCGTCGGAATCGGACCCGAATTGCCGTGTCCAGATCTCCGCACCATCGGTCGGGTCGAACGCCATCACGAATCCGTCCCACAACCCTCCAGCACTGACCTGTCCCGGTAGGTTCTCGGCCACATCCCCGGCAACCACGACCAGATTCGTCGAGCTGATTGCGATGTCTGCGGCGCGTACCCACGACGGCCCGTTGATCGGCCGGCTCCAGACGAGCTGACCGGAGGCATCGTATGCGGCGATTTGTGACTGCGTGACCCCGGGCGCACGATCCTCGGAGAGAAGGCCCCGGACGGTGCCGGTGACGTAGGCGGTCCCGTCAGCCGTGACGGCCACGCCTGTTGCGAGGTCGTCTCCGGCGGCCGCCGATTGATTGGTCCACCCGAGCCGCGGGCCGTTCGGGTTCGGCTCGGCGAACTCCGGTAGTTCAAGGCGATAGACCGCATAACCGTCAGCAAGGGAGTGATGCACTATCACGACGTGAGCCGTCATCGGCAGCTCAGCGAATGTGACGCCTTCGATGGCAGTGGTGCCGGCGGCGACGCCGGTGTCTCCGCTCGGTGGGTCGGAGGGTGATAGCCAGAGCGGGACCATCCGTCCATCCGTGTCCCAGGTCTGGAAACTCAGTCCTCGATGGCGACCCCTTCTTTCATTGAACCGACGGCCGATAGTTCGAAAGCGAACCCAATCAGCTCACCTGGCGCCCATGCGCGCGCATTGCCGGACCCAACGATCGAGTCTTCGATCAGGTGGATCCCGATGGCCGAGATCGACTGGCGCCTCGTCAATTCGACCTGGTCCCAGATCGCAGCCTGGTCATCCCGCGACGTGGGGAGCCGCGGAGGAACACTCACGTCCACGCGCGACACTTTGACGGCGGCAGACTCCGTTTGGCCCCAGCCGTACGATCTCGCCGCTTTGACGATGACGTGTTCCGAGATCAAGGTGTCTTCGGACAGTACGAGAGAGGCCTGACCAGTGGCCCGGTATCCCGGCGGGAGAAACCCAGCGCCGGTGATGACGGCTCCCTCGTAGACTCCGCGGTTGGTGTCGGCAAAGAAAGCCAGCGCCTCGTCGTCAAGTTCGACAAGATGATCAGTCTGGTTCTCCACAACGATCTGGGCGTCCAATCGACGCGCATTCCCGTAGGTCACCTCTTCCGTCCAGTCGGTCACCGCGAGCGCGAATTCGCCCAACTGGCCCAGCTCGCGCCCCGCCGGGAGCGACCGTATCGGTCCTTCGAACGGGATCGTGGAGACGGCGGCAATCGGTGCGGTGCTCTCGTCAGCGTCATTCGGAAGGGTGCGAGTCGCGAGGTTCCCCAGCCCGGCAGCAGCTCCGATCAACAGCGCCGCTCCAACGAACATGACCGCGCGGTTCCCAAAGAACCGGCGAATGACCCCGAAGAGGCCTTCGGGCGGGTTGTCGAGAGAATGCATAAGCAGGTGGCGTAACGGGTCACCCCCGATCGCCGTTGTTGCAGGGTATGGCGACCGGCCGGCAAGTTTGGATCGAGAAGGCCGGAGGAACGGTATCGGTCAAGTCGCAGTTGGGTAGATACGGTCGACCGAGCACGGCGGTGGTAGGCTGGTTTCCTCGGAAGCGTACGTCCGGTCCCCAGAAACTCCATGGTCCCCACCGGTTCCCCACAGACCCAGAAAACGTCCGTGATTCGGCGATTGCCGGAGTGGTTTAAGGTGCCCGCACCCGGGAGCAGCGAGGGGTACCGTGAGCTCAAGTCCCTCATGACAACCGAGGGCCTGAACACGGTCTGCGAGGAAGCGCGCTGCCCGAACATCGGCGAGTGCTGGGGGCGAGGCACTTCCACTTTCATGATCCTCGGCGACACATGCACCCGCGCGTGCCGGTACTGCGCGGTGAAGACCGGCGACCCCGGTGGCACCGTCGATGCTTGGGAGCCGCTCCGGGTTGCTAGGGCCGTTTCCCAGATGGACTTGGAGCACGCGGTGATCACATCGGTGGACCGCGACGATCTCCCAGACGGCGGCGCCCACGTGTTCGCCAAGACGATCCAGGCGATCCGCCGCGCTTCACCGGAGACGCGCATCGAAGTGCTGATCCCCGACTTCCGCGGGGACTGGAGTGCCCTCGACGTCGTATTGGACGCCGAGCCCCAGATTCTCAACCACAACGTCGAGTCGGTGCCCAGGGTCTTCCGAACGATCCGGCCGAAGGGTAATTACTGGATGTCGCTCGAACTTTTGGACCGAGCGAAGCGGCGCGGGGCACGGACGAAGTCGGGAATCATGGTTGGATTTGGGGAGACGACCGACGAAGTGCTGTCCACCATGGACGACCTTCGCGATGTCGACTGCGACATCCTCACGATCGGCCAGTACCTGCGGCCCTCGGACCGCCACCAGCCGCTGGACCGGTTCTACACGCCAGCTGAGTTCAACGAGCTCAAACGAGAGGGGCTGGCACGCGGCTTCAGGCACGTCGAATCCGGGCCCTTGGTACGAAGCTCCTATCACGCGGAGGAACAGAGCCGGGACATGGCGTCCGTTTAGATCTGGCTCGCCGGCTCCGCCCGCGGTGGCGCTGGGGCCTTCTCCTTTCTCCGTGTTTCTTCCGCGATTCGCCTTCCCAAGGCCCTGGTGGCAAACGTGGTCGCTCCCGCGATCAATGAAGCTTCGAAAACCGCTCCCACGCCGATCAACAGGGTTGCCTGGAAAAAGAATGCCTCCGGGAACAGCTGGACCATCCGATCCGTCGAAACCCCTTGCCAAAGGTCGTTGTCGAACGACAACTCATGGAAGGCAACAAACAGTCGGTTGAATGCTCCCAGCGCCGCCAGCGCCCCCAGCGCAATGACTCCCACGATCGTCCCGTATGACCCGTAACGCAGCCCCTTCATCAAACTGATCGCGATCGCACGTTCTCCGCGAAACGTCGCCAACGCCGCCCCTGCTGAAACCGTGACCAGCGCGAATACCGCGGCGAGCTGCAATGTGTACACGCCGTTCAGCAGTGACTTCACATCCCGGAAGTGGAGCGCCTCACGATCGTTAAACAATGGTTCCTGGACCCCTTCGAGCGTCACGAGGGTCGTCGTGATGAGGTCTTCCGACGACCCGAAGTACTGGATCAACCCCCTCATGGCCCGAACCAGCTCGTCACGGCCAACGCCGGTCCTGCTGGATGCATCGAACGCATCGATCGCATACGCGTAAACGGGAAGACTTGAGAACGCTAGCCGAACGTTCGTTCCGAGCAGTGCTACTGGCACGGCGGCGGCGGATAGGGCGATAACGGGCCATATCCATGAGTTGCGTTTCAACGTCATGAAGCCAGCATATGGAGGGAGGGCGGAGAGCGCCGAAACAATCGGGCGGCGCTCGCGTGAGTGCCGCCCGAAGTTGCTTCAGTCGTTCGAAATCCGATCGAAGCTAGGTCGCCTCCTCGCTGGCGGTCTCCGCGCCATCCGAGTCGTCGCCATCTTCATCGTCCTCTTCATCGTCATCTATCGACATGTCGATCTCGTCCTCCGAGTCCTCCAGGCGACTCGCAGGTTTGTCCGACATCTCGTTGATCGCACCAGCAACGGCCTCGGCCGAGAACGCGTCGGTTCCTTCGCCGTCTTCGGCGTCCTCAGATCCTTCCCCGAACCCGAAGGGGTCGGCGATCGCAGTCGTAACTGGCTCACCGAGCATCCCGAGCGACTTCCCTACCTCAGACTGCGCGGGGATCAGCCGGCCGATTATGACGTTCTCTTTCAGCCCCAGGAGTCGGTCGACCTTTCCGAACAACGCGGCTTCCGTCAACACCCGCGTTGTCTCCTGGAATGATGCGGCGGCCAGGAAGCTGTCTGTGCTCAGAGAAACTTTTGTTACTCCGAGCAGGACCGTCTGGGCCGTGGAAGGCTCTCCACCCTCGGCGAGCACCTTCGCGTTGACCGACTGCCAGATGAACCTGTCGACCAACTCGCCCTGGAGAAACTCTGTGTCGCCTGTCGAGTCGATTCGAACGCGCCGGAGCATCTGTCGGGCGATGATCTCGATGTGCTTGTCGTGGATGTTCACACCCTGCGAGCGGTAGACCTTCTGGACCTCCGACACCAGGTACCGTTGAACAGCGTCCTTGCCTTTGATCCGCAGGACTTCCTGAGGGTTCAGGGGGCCTTCGGCAAGCGGCGTTCCTGCGCTGATGCGCTGCCCGGGTTCAACGAGGATTCGAATGCTGGTGAGGACCGGATACGACCGTTCGTCGGTTTCCGTGTGCGTCACGGTTAGGACCGATCCATTGATCGAAACCAGGCCGTCCAACGCCGCGCGAAGCGAAGCAGGGGCCGGAAGACCACCCTCCGTCTCGGTCTCGCCCGCCGGACGCGCGATTTCGTCTCCCGCCTGGACCGGAGCACCAGCCTCGGCTAGCAGTTCGTACCCTTCGGGTAGAACGTACTCCTCCGTAATCACTTCTTCGTTGACAACACGCACGCGCCTCCCGTCGGCGTCGTCTATGACCTCGACCAGTCCGTCGGTCTCCGAGATCGGAGCTGCGAACTTCGGTATGCGGGCCTCGAACAACTCCTCAACTCGGGGCAGGCCGCTCGTGATGTCGACTCCGGCCACGCCTCCGGTGTGGAACGTCCGCATGGTGAGCTGGGTTCCCGGCTCGCCGATGGACTGGGCCGCAATGATGCCGATGGCCTCGCCTTCGTCCACGAGTCGTCCGCGCGCGAGCGATCGGCCATAACAGTTCCTGCACATCCCACGCGGCGCCCCACAGGTCAGCGGGCTCCGGACGTAGACGCGTGTGATGTCGGCCAGACGCAGTGCCTCGGCCACCTCTTCCGTGAGCTCACCATTCCGGTCCACGATCAGCTCGCCCGTTTTCGGGTGCTCGGCCGCCGCTGCTGCGAGTCGTCCCACCATGTGATCCGCGAGTGTCCCCAGCATTGGGTCTAGGGTCGCGGCATCCAGCCAGATCCCTTCCAGGGTCCCGCAGTCCAACTCCTGGCTAATGGTGTCCTGGGCCACGTCGATCAATCGACGGGTCAGGTAACCGGAGTCTGCTGTCCTGAGGGCGGTGTCGGCCAAGCCTTTGCGGGCGCCGTGGGTCGAGATGAAGTACTCGAGCACGGTCAGCCCTTCACGAAAACTGGATTTGATGGGAAGCGGCAGGATCTTGCCCTTCGGGTCGGCCATCAAGCCGCGCATCCCGGCCATCTGCTTGATCTGGGCGATGTTTCCTTTCGCCCCGGAACCCGCCATGAGGTACAGGTTCCCGTATTCGCGGAGGCGGTCGTTGATGATCTCTTCCATCCGGCGGTTCACGCCCTGCCAGATCTCGATGATCCGCTCTTCGAGTTCGTCTTCGGTCAAGAGTCCACGCTGGAAACTTCGCTGGACCGTCGCCACCTCGGCGTCCGCGGTCTCGAGCAACTCCGTCTTCTCGGGCGGCACATTGACGTCATTCAGCGCGATGGTCAGGCCAGATTCCGTAGCGTAGTGGAACCCGAT
>CAZIBZ010000107.1:0-6302 GCA_964537445.1 uncultured Dehalococcoidia bacterium
ACCTTTTTGCGACCGGCATTCGCGAGACGTTCCTGTCGAGGTTTGTCCTTCAGCAAAGAGACCAGCGCTTCAGCGAACGTGGTCTCGTCCTTCGGGTCGATGAGTACGCCGTCGATGTCGTCGTTCACGACGCTCTCGTAGCCGGGAATCCGAGATGCCATCACGGGCGCACCGGCGGCCATCGCCTCCAGCAGGACAATCCCCTGGCTTTCGGCTCCAGTCGCGGGGCTGCAGAAAACGTCTGCGGCGCGGTAGTGACCAGCCAATTCGTCCTCGGAGAGATACCCGGTGATGTGGATGTCCCTGAGACCTCGCTCGGCGATGATCCGGGCGCTTTCCTTGCTGATCTTGTCCGGGCCGACCACGACAAGCCTGGATTCGGGGAGTTGCCATTTGAGCTGCGCGTAGGCGCGGAGCAACAGAGGGAACCCCTTCCGTTTCTCCATCCGTCCGACGAAGAGGATGTTGACCTTCCCGTCGAGGAGATGCTCCGGCAACTTGGCGTTTCCTTTGAAGCGGTCGATTCCGACCCCGTTTGGAATGACCGTGTAGTCAGCGGGGAGGTACTTGCTGACGAAGTCACGGGCAGGTTCTGACACAGCGATCCGACGGTCCAACCTGGAAGCCCAGCGCTCGATTCGCCCCCCGAAGATGATCTGCGATGCCGGGTACCATCGCCGAGGTTTCGCGTAGGTGTGGAACGTGCCCACCAGCGCGGGTCCATTGCTGAGACGTAGGAACGTGACCGGCAGAACCGGCACCATCGGTTCATGAATATGCACTACGTCGAACAGTTCACGCTCCAGTAGTGCCTTTACCTTCTTGCCCAGCCTGAGCGAGACGGTGATTCGCGCGATGGAACCATTGAGCGGGATGGGGACAGGCCGCCCGAGGCGTATCAGATTGGGGCGACCCAGCGCCTCCGCGCTCTTAGACGATGGCGCCACGATGGTCGTTCGGTGCCCGAGTGCCCGAAGACGCTCATCGAGCGACGCCACGTGGCTTGTGACGCCGCCCGGATATGCGAAGTCGTACGGGGAAACGATCGCGACCTTCAACGGTCGAGAACTATCTGGTCTCGCGTCCCTCTCCGTCGCAGCGACGGCCACACGGCTCCTTACTTCAGCGAGAGGGCTACTCGCTTCCCTCGCCAACGATGAACTGTTCCAACCTTCTCCGAGCTTCGTCGTCCCGCATCTGGATGGGTGGGGATTTCATGAAGTAAGCAGACGGTGACGCCAACACGCCCCCGAAGTTGCGGTCCAGGCCAATCTTGGCGCAGCGGATCGCATCAATCACGACTCCCGCCGAGTTCGGACTGTCCCATACCTCAAGCTTCAGCTCAGCATTCAGGGGGACGTCACCGAACGTCGTCCCTTCCATGCGGATGTAGGCCCACTTGCGGTCGTCGAGCCATGGCACGTAGTCGCTCGGGCCGACATGGATGGCCTCGTCGTCCATCTCATAGTCGAGTTGTGACAGCACCGAGTTCGTCTTGGATTCCTTCTTGGACTCCAGCCGGCTGCGCTCCAACATGTTGTAGAAGTCGGTGTTGCCACCAAAGTTCAACTGGTACGTCCGGTCCAACTTGACACCGCGGTCGCCGAACAGCCGTGTCATCATCCGATGCATGATCGTCGCCCCGACCTGGGACTTGATGTCATCGCCGATGACCGGCAGCCCGCGCTCCTTGAACCGGCCCTGCCAGTACTTCTCTCGTCCGATGAAGACGGGGATGCAGTTGATGAATGCACATCCAGCGGCCAGCACTTGCTCGACGTACCACTTGGTGGCCATCTCACTGCCAACCGGCAGGTAGCTGACGACGACATCCACTTCGCGTTCGCGAAGGACGCGAGCGATGTCTGTCGTCGACCCTTCCGCCTTCGTGATCTTCTGGGAGAGGTACTCCCCCAGGCCGTCATGGGTCATGCCACGGTCGACAGTGACACCGACCGGAGGCACGTCCGTGAACTTATAGGTGTTGTTCGGCTTCTCGAAGATCGCGGTCGCAATGTCCTTGTCGACCTTTGTATCTCCGACGTCGAACGCAGCGACGAAGTTGATGTCGCTGATGTGATACGAGCCAAGTCGCGGGTGCATAAGGCCCGGAATAGTGTCCGTGTCCTCTGCCTCCCTGTAGTAATGGACCCCCTGAACGAGCGATGACGCACAGTTTCCCACGCCGATAATCGCGACGTTAATCTTGTCGGCCAATCAATCCCCCTTCTTGCGACCCCCACGGGCGCAAATACGCATTGGATAGAAAATCGACCCATTCTAGCGAAGGGCATAGGCGTCATCAACCGACGGTTTCGGAGGGGCGCGCTTGCGCTCGGGTCGCCTATCTGGTGCCTATCTGATCTGATATCACTGCGTGCTATGCTGCCGACCCGAAATGCTCTACGACTTCCAGACACAAACCTTCCTGAGCGACGGGGTGCTGAGTCCCATCGAATTGATTCGGCGCGCGGTGTTCAATGGCTACAGCGGGCTTGCGATCACCGATCACCTGGGGGTCGGAGGCATCGAGCCACTCATGGAACGCCTCCGGGAAGACTGCCACGTCGCCCAGGAAGAATGGGGGATTCCCGTATTTCCTGGCGTGGAATTGACGCACCTGCCGCCGAGGCTGATTGCCTCGACGGCTCAACGCGCCAGGGATGCCGGAGCCGTGATGGTGCTGGTCCACGGAGAAACCCCCGTCGAGCCGGTCGAGCCTGGTACCAACCACGCGGCGGTCTCATCACCCACGGTCGACATCCTGGGCCACCCGGGGCTAATCACGGAAGAAGACGCCCATGTCGCGGCTGAAAACGACGTGTTTCTCGAGGTTTCAGCCAGAAAAGGACACTCGCTCGCGAATGGCCACATCGTCAGCACGTCGACAGCGACTGGCGCCCGGTTGCTGATCAACTCGGATGCTCACGCACCCGAGGACCTCCTGACCGAAGCGATGGCTCTCACCGTGGCGCGTGGGTCGGGACTAAACGAAGAAGCGACTCGAACCGTCTTGGTAGACAATCCGCGCCGCTTGATCGATCGATTGTCGTCTCGCTGGCCGACTTCGAATCCCGGCGGGTCCAGATGACCGGACCAGTAGAGTCAGGCTATCCCTTGCCGATGCGGAATACCTTGGTGCTGCAGACCGGGCAGGTGCCCTGCGTAGCCGGGCGCCCGTTCTTCAGCGTGACTTCCTGAGCGTTACTGATCTGACGCTTGGTCCTGCACTTCAAGCAGTAAGCCTCGGTTGCTGGCATCGGTGCGATCCCCTTTCCCCGTACCGTCCCGTCGGTAGGTTCTGACTGTAGGCAGGCGGTGGATGGGTGTCAAGGCAAATTGAACGTTGTTTTGGAGCGAGATTCAATATTCAGACGCCATTCGGGACGAGGTCTCTGGATTTCGGTCGATGAACACTTTTCGAGGCCTCCACAGCCCTTGGCTCTCAGCGTGTCTTTCGAGGATCGCAGCGAATTCCCCGTTCGGGCTCAAAGCGACCGCGAGTTCTTCGGGCGCGGAGGGGATGAATGGCGGATCAGGCTCTCCGGCCAGTGCGCCCCATTCCCCCGCGGTGTCGTCGAGAACGCGGCCGGTTAAGGCAGCCTGGAGGCCGTTCCTGTTTAGCCGTAGCGAACGCCATCCCCAGAAGGGGAGAGGCAATGGGAGCCACCAATCGGGATACGCCGCTGCCCCGGGTTGTTGGAGAGACCCTTCAGATTCAAGGACCGCCTGCAGCGGAACTGCTTGGTGGCCGAGGAAAGGGCCGACTCGCGACCGGATCAACCCATCGAGCGCGGCACCGCAGCCGAGGCGATCGCCGATATCGGCGGCGATTGCACGAACGTAGGTTCCGCCTTCGCATACGACCTCCAGCGTGAAGGTGGGTGGAGTCCAATCCGTGAGGTCGATGGCACGAACGACGATCTCACGGGGGGGCCGCTCGATCGAGACACCCCTCCGTGCCAACCGGTGGAGCCGTTCCCCCTCGTGCTTCAATGCGCTATACATGGGCGGGGTCTGTTGGATGGTCCCTACGAATTCTGGAAGTACCGCCTCCACGTGTTGGCGCGAGACGCTGCTCGGATCACGCTCTTCCAGGATCTGTCCTTCCCTATCGAGCGTGTCCGTCGTGATTCCGAGACGCACAGTGGCGCGGTAAGCCTTCGCGCCAGACCCGAGGTATTCGACGAGCCGGGTTGCTCGGCCGATGAACAGCGGGAGGACCCCTTCGGCCAGAGGATCGAGGGTCCCACCGTGACCGACGCGTTTAGCCTTGAGCGCGTGGCGGACTTTCCGCACTACGTCGAACGACGTCATCCCCTGGGGCTTCCAGAGATTTATGTAGCCATCCAAGCCGGGGCGCTCGGTCTTTCGAAGGTCTACGGAGCCGCGACGTCTGAAGGACCATCGATCGGCGGATGGTCGTTGTCGGAGATGGCGTCATCGATCAGGCGCAGGATGCGATCGGCCCTTTCCATCGTGTCGTCGGGAACGATCACAAGAACAGGGGTGCGCTTGAGGGCGAGGCGATCCAGCCCGTTCTGGAGGAACCGGGTAGCCGACTTCAGTCCTTCCAGTGTCGCGGTACGTTCCTTGTCAGGCCCCATGGCACTAACGAATACTCGGGCGTTGCTGAGATCCGGGCTGACTTCGACGTCCGTGATCGTCACGAGTCCCTGCACTCTGGGATCGGTGATATCGCGAAGAACAATCTCGCTCAAGCGCTCGCGGATGAGTTGGTTCACACGTTCCGTTCGACGGGACATCTGCGGCAGGACCCTCACTGGACCTCGGACGCGGCACGAGCCGGGCGAGTGCTAGGGCCGCCTTTCCTCGCGGTGGAACGCCTGGATCAGGTCGCCCTCTTCGAATTCGGAGAAGCCCTCCATGCCGACGCCGCACTCCTGTCCGGAGTTGACCTCGCGGACTTCGTCGCGGAACCGACGAAGAGTTGAGATGGGCCCCTCGTAGACGGTCTCTCCACGTCGCACGATACGGGTCATCGATCCGCGACGGATCCTTCCGTCTGTGACGACGCAGCCGGCGATCTTGTTTCGTCTCATCTCGAAGACCTGCCTGATCTCGGCCGCGCCTTCCTGAACCTCTTGGAAGAGCGGCGCGGCGAGTCCAGTGAGCGTGTTCTGAATGTCATCCATCAGCTGATAGATGATCGAGTAGTTTCTAATCTCGACGCCTCGCGTGTCCGCAAGGCGTCGCGCTGCCGTCTCCACTCGCGCATTGAAGCCCAGGATCGTTGCGCCGGAGGCGGAAGCGAGCAGGATGTCGCCTTCGGTGATCGAGCCGACCCCGCCATGGAGGATGATTACTCGCATCTCCTCGGTGCTGAGACGCTCGAGGGAGCTGCGGACGGCCTCCAGGCTGCCGTGAACGTCTGCTTTGATGATGAGATTCAGGTCCCGGACTTCCCCGGCGCCGATCTGCGAAGCCAATTGCTCCAGGGATCCGAGCTGCTGAGTTTCGGTCGCCTTCGCAGCCGCAACGCGATCCGCGACGATCGTCCGCGCTTCTCGTTCGGAGCCGACTTCTTCGAGGACGTCGCCCGACCGCGGAACATCCTGGAGTCCGAGAACCTCCACAGGTGTCGAAGGAAGGGCTTCTTGGATGCGTTCACCCTGATGGTCGGTAAGAGCGCGGACACGACCCCACGTGGTGCCCACAACGATGGTGCTGCCCGTGCGAAGCGTTCCTGATTGGACCAAAACCGTGGCGATCGGCCCGCGGTTCGCTTCCAACCGCGCTTCGATAATGGTTCCTCTTGCGACCGCCGTCGGGTCGGACTTCAACTCCGAGATCTCTGCGACGAGAAGAACCGAGTCAAGGAGTTGCGACAGCCCGTCTCCGGTCTTGGCAGACACTGGAACTGACACCACATCGCCACCCCAATCCTCCACGAGCACCTCTTGCTCGGAAAGCTGACGCTTCACCCGTTCAGGATCGGCGCCAGGAACGTCTATCTTGTTGATCGCCACGACGACCGGCACGTCCCCTGCCTTGGCGTGATTGATGGCCTCGATCGTCTGAGGCATCACCCCATCATCCGCGGCTACTACCAGGATTGCGATATCAGTGACATGCGCGCCGCGAGCGCGGAGCGTGGTGAACGCTTCGTGGCCAGGAGTGTCGAGGAACGTCACCAACCGCCCCTCCTCGCTTACCTGATACGCTCCGATGTGCTGCGTGATCCCGCCGGCTTCTTCGTCGACGACGTTAGTCTTACGAATGGTATCCAGCAGCCGCGTCTTGCCGTGGTTGACGTGGCCCATGATCGTCACCACCGGCGG
>CAZIBZ010000108.1:0-4105 GCA_964537445.1 uncultured Dehalococcoidia bacterium
CTATGGCGTCATCCCAGAGCTTCGAGGGTGGGCCCTTGGACTTCTGTGGGTGAGCCTCGTCGGCTTCGCGGGATTCGGAGTTCTGGCCCGAGGTCTGATCGCTGGATTCGTCACCACGAGGCAGGGCCGGTACGGCGTCAACACGCTGGTGATGGCCATCGCGTTCGTCGCCATCCTGACGCTCGTCAACTTTCTGAGTACGAGCGTCAACTTCCGCAATGACCTGACAGCGACCAACCGTTTTTCGCTGGAACAACAGACGCGGACGATCCTCGACGATCTGACGGAACCGGTCGAGACATTCGCTTTCTTCACGGCTGACGACCCGGCCGCGGACGTCGCCGAGAGCCTGCTCAGGGAGTACGCGCACCGCAGCGACAAGTTCTCTTACAGATTCGTCGATCCAGAGACGGAGCCGGCGACCGCCAGCCGTTTCCAGATCGATCAGAACGGCGTCATCGTCTTCTCTTCCTCCGACCGCGTCACAAGGACCGTCGATCTCTCCGAACAGTCGTTCACGGCAACCCTTCTCCGCGCGACTGGCCTCGGGTTGAAGACGGTCTGCTTCCTCACAGGTCACGGTGAACGCAGCATCGTTGGCTCCACCGAGTACGGGCTGAACCTGGCGACCGTCGCGCTGGAGCGCGAACTGTACGTGGTCCGTGACTTCGGGCTGCAGACCTCGGGTGGCGTTCCGGAGGAGTGCGCAGCGGTCGTGATCGTCGGCGCCAACCGCGATATCGACGACGAAGAAAGCGTGCTTTTGCGGCAGTATCTGGGCGAGGGCGGGAACGCGTTGTTCGCACTGGGAAATGACGCGCCCGACTCGTGGACCAGCATCCTGAGCGCGATCGGCATCGTCGCCGGTGTCGGCACGGTCGTCGATCCGGCAAGTTTCGCGCGGCCGGACCCGGCCACTCCTGTGATCCGGCAAGAGGACTACAACCCCAATCACCCGATCACAATCCCCCTGGTCGAGCGTTCAGTCTCGACTTTCTTCCCGGTCACTACACAAATGGCTCCCGCGCCGGCGGAAGACCGGGTTCTGGGCACGTTGGTCGTCGAGTTGATCCGTACATCCCAGCGGAGTTGGTTAGATACGGATCTCATTGACCCTGCGACCGCGACTTTCGATCAGACGACGGATCTGTTCGGTCCCATCTTTATTGCCACGGTCGCCGAGTTGCCGACGATCGACGGAGTGAGCCGCATCGTCGCATTCGGCAGCAGCGATTTCGTTGGAAACCAAGCGATCGGTCAGCTCGGCAACGGGGACCTCTTCGTAAACGCGATCAACTGGGCGACCGGCCAGGAGAGCCTGATCACCATCCGTCCAAAACTGAGCGCACCACGTATCTTCATCATCAGTCAGCGTCAGTGGAGCTGGATCCTGTATTCCAGCGTTGGAGTGCTGCCGGCGCTGGTGAGCCTGGTGGGCGCGTGGACCTGGTGGCGACGACGATAAACGGAGCCGAGTCGGGGGTCAGGTGAGTTTTCGGGTTACCGGTGTTTTGATCCTGATAGTCGCCGTCCTGGGCGGCTACATGGCACTACGTCCGCGAACCGAGGTCGATGATTCAGCCTCGTTGCGCCCGTGGTTCTACGTCGTCGAGGACACCGAGATCAACAAGCTCGATGTCGAGTACTACGGAGACGAAGAAGAGTTCATCCGCGATCAGAACCGGAAATGGCACATCGGCGGGCTGGAAGGTCCCCAGGTGGGCGAAGCCTTCAGCGGGACGCCGTTCCTGGCTGCCGGAGCCCGATCGCCCCGGATCATCACCCAGGAACCATCCGAATCGGAGCTGGCAACCTACGGGTTGATCGACCCCAAGATCAAGCTGCGTGTCTATATGGAAGATGGAGAGAACTGGCGCGTTTTGATCGGGGGTCTGACCGCGGATCGCGTGAACAATTACGCGCAGGTCGAGGGGTTCGATGACGTCTACCTGCTGGACCGCACGTGGGGCGAACACATGGCCCGCTTGATCACGGACACGCCCGTCGACACGGGAGAGGTGAGTTCGCCGGGTTCGGAGCTGGAGTCTCCGCTCGCCAGCGACTGACGAACCTCGGCTCCGGCCAAGCGAAGTTCTGCAACATCATCGCTGGCACGCTCACCGAGTCTCGAAGTCCCGGTCGGTGGTTCACCTCTCGACCAAGCCGACACTCCTCCTAAGCTGATTGCGTGGCGTTGGATATTCTGAGGTTGGCACCTGACAAAGCTGGCCATACGATGCGGGGCGCAGAGTGACGTACAACGAGGGATTGGCGGACAGGATCCGAGGCGTTCTCGGAGATCGGTCATCGATGATCGTCGAGAGAAAGATGTTCGGCGGCCTGAGTTTCCTCCACCAGGGCAACATGGCCTGCGGCGTCATCAAGGTGAATTGATGGTCCGTGTCGGCCCCGATTCCCACGACGAAGCAGTCAACGAACCGGCGGCAAGGATCATGGACTTCACCGGGCGGCCGATGGAAGGATGGATCCTCGTCGCGCAAACGGGCATCACGTCACGGGCGGCCCTGGAGGAGTGGGTCCAGCGAGGAACCAACTTCGCCGCCTCGTTGCCAGCGAAATGATTCCGGGAACGTAGCGCACAACGGGCATGTCACCTCGAAGTTCATACAGCGGGCGGGAGCCAAGCACGGTCGTCTGGGCCGCGGGTTGGGACTTCGTTCTCGGGGACACTCCGGACGAGATGGACCCGAATCTCCTGGCCGCGCGAGCCATCGACGCGATCGAGTCCGCCGCGCCCCAGAACTCGCCTGCCGCGAAGGCGGCTTTCGGCAACGTGGTGGCTTTCGGCCTCCCGATGGTGACCCGAACGGTAACCGGATTGCTGCTGGGTGCGGCCGGGCGGATCAACGCCCCGCTGGGTCGCGAACTTGCCACGACGCTCTTCAAGAGCACGTTGTCGATCCGCGCGATCCTTCAATCATCGAGCGATGCCGCAGACCGGATCCGCTCGCGGCCCAACGGGGGCGTGGAGAGGGACACCGAGTCAGACGAGGTCGGGCGAGCGCTAAGGCAGATCTCCACTGACTACACGGAGGCCGTGGTCGCACCTCTCTTCTATTTCACGCTGATGGGAGTGCCGGGAGCAGTTGCCTACCGCACAACCCGTGTCCTCCGGGAAAAGTGGAGTGATGAGCGCGGCGAAGACGGAAAGCAGTTGAGCCGGGCCGCGAACCGTGCATTCTCCGCGGCTAATTTCATGCCATCGGTCCTCTCCGGTTTGTTCTTATCCTGGTCAGCGCGGTGGACGGAGGGTCGAGGCAGCGAAGCGTGGCAAGCGGCTCGAGAAGCGAGCCAGGAGCGAAGCTGGCAAGACCCACGGTGGTCGCAAGGAGCGGTGGCCGGGGCGTTGGATGTCAGGCTGACGGGCGAGACCGAATCCGAGTCTCTCAATCCAGAAGGAAATCCGGCAACGATCGACGAATTGCGGCGCGGACGTCGACTATTCATCGTGGCGACGGGGGTAGCTCTCGCCGCAACGATCGTTCTTTCCGGCCTCACACGGACGCGTCGTCGTCGCTGACCACGCTCTGGGCTTCTGGATCTCCCGGTGTGATCAGCGGAAGCTGCGTCACGTCATCGTCCTGGAAATTCGTGACCCCGACACCGATCAGCCGGAACTCCCGTCGAGGAGATAACTCAACGTCCAGCAGGCGCCGCGCAACCGCTTGAACCACGGCGGCGTCGTTCGTTGGGGCCTCGATCGTGTCCTGGCGCGTGAACGTGGTGAAGTCGGCAAGACGCAGCTTCACTCTGACCGTCTTCCCCTTGAGATCTCTTCGCTGGAGATAACCTGCGATTTCCCGGGCCATCTCGTCCATCCGGTCTCGCAGCACGTCCGCCTCGCCGATGTCGCTGGCGAACGTCCTTTCGGAGCTGACCGATTTTCTCGTGTGTGAACTGACCACGCGACTGCCATCGATGCCGAGGGCGCGTTTTCGCAGTTCCTGGGCGCGATTTCCGAGGATGCCCCGCAGCATGTCCTCCGCCGCAGACGCCAGGTCGCCGATGACACGTATCCCGCCGCCTCGGAGATCTCCTGCTGTCTTCGGCCCGATACCGCTGATCAGGTCGATATCCAGTGGCG
>CAZIBZ010000109.1:0-3652 GCA_964537445.1 uncultured Dehalococcoidia bacterium
TTGTTGTCGTGATATTCGCGACTGGCCTGGTCTTCATCGGCAGCGGAATCGTAGGCTGGTGGCCCGCGGACGATGACGCAGGCGATGTCCTCGGCAACAACCCTGGCTTGCTTCAATCAGGTGCGACGTTCGCCCCGGGTAAGGTTGGAAACGCGTTTGAACTCAACGGTAAGTCTGCACACGTACGGATCCGCACGGATAGTGGACTCACGATCGTCGATCGCGCGACGATGCTGGCGTGAATATTCCCGAAAGGCCCGGGTTCACACCCGGTCACTGGCGGGACGATCATCAACAAGGAGATCGAATATCACATCGCCCGATTCCCTGACGGCACGATCAGATGGGCGTTCCACAATGACGATCCGGGTTGGCGCTGGACGGATACAGGGCATATTGCCCCTGAGGGCGAATGGACGCACCTGGCAGTCGTGTATGAAGATGGCATCATCAGCTCCTACGCGGAGGGATTCCTCGTCCACCGATACGAAGGGGTGGGCCCTATCCAGCAATTTGATGGCCGCAGCCTGGACGATTTCCGAATCGGAGGCCAGCAGGGGTCGAGCCAAAACTTCCACGGCTTGATCGATGAGGTCGAGGTCCACGATCGCGCATTCACTGCGGAAGACGTTGAGCGACACATGGCCGTTCGACAGGAGCGCTAGGGGCTTCTTAAGACCGAATTCCCCGGAGATATCTTTGTTGAAGACACGCTTGACGCAGAGGATCAGCGGGCTCCGAAGACACTGAACGGGTGCGTGTTTGCTCCTGAGGCCGACTGCGCGGATGCTGACCTGACGGCCGTCGATCTCCGGCAGAGAGACTTGAGCGGCCCTGAGCTGGTTGACGCCGTTCTGGCAGGCGCGATATTGCGCAACTCGTACGCCCCTGGTGGTGATCTGCGACGTGCCGACCTGTCGAGGGCGGATCTGGTTGATGCAGGGCTGCCCGGTGTCGATCTCACGGAGGCTAACCTGACCGACGCCGACCTCACTGGTGCGGTTCTCGTTGACGCTGACCTGAGGAATGCGGACCTCAGCCGGATGATCTTGAGCTTTGCGAACCTGACAGGTGCGATCCTGCGTGGCGCCAACTTCACCGGGGCTGACCTGAGGGGCGTCGACTTTTCCGTCGCGAACGTTTTCGGCGGACTGGACGCCTCCGGGGCGACCTTCTGCCGGACGGTGATGCCGGATGGCACGCTGAGAGACGACCACTGTGGTCCGGCTGATGCTCAGACGAATTCCGGAAGAATCCCCGGCCGGAACCTCTCAAACCGGCGGAATGACGGCAGACGCGAGCGGGCTTCCGGTCGGCGAAGGAGTTGCTGTCGTCGGAATCGTTGCGACTACGAATGGGCTTCCACCAGGTGGTGCGGCCGGGCCCGACGGAATCACGGCGGACGCGAGCAGCCTTCCAATCGGAAGCGGAACGTAGCAGAACGACACGCGTGCCCCGGACGATTCCGGTGGGCGATTGATTCTGCCGCGATGACGAATCGCGAGAGTGAAGTTGCCTTGCGATTGGGCAACTGACCGGTGAGTCGATCGCTGACTCGGGCTTAGAGGGCGACCAGCCTCCGTGCTCTCCGTATCATCGGGATGGCTGAAATTGGCTTCGATGGAACGGAGGGCCTATGGATTTCCGCTTTTCTCCTGAAGACGAAACACTCAGGGCTGACGTCATTGACTTCGTTCGTCGTGAGTGGGAACCGGGTGGCTTTGATGTGGACATCAACCTGAGCTGGTACCACCGTGACCCGGATATGCGAGCCCACGTCAAGGCTTTCCAGAAAAAACTGGTCGAAAAAGGTTGGTGGACGATGCACTGGCCCGCCGAACACGGAGGGCAGGACGCGAGCATCGCGACGCAACTTGCCTACAAAGAGGCCATGGCCTACGCGGGAGCGCCTCAGGCCAGCGGAGGTGGCCTGATCGGCCCGGTGTTGATGGCGATCGGGCAAGACTGGCAGAAGGAAGAGTTCCTACCGAAGCTGGCGAACGCGGATCTGGAGGTATCGCAGGGCTTCAGCGAGCCGAACGCCGGCTCGGACCTGGCGAGCCTTGAGACGCGCGCGATTCGTGAGGGAGACGATTACATCCTTAACGGGCAGAAGATCTGGGGGACGTACCGAGACCCTTGGGTTCACATCCTTGTCAGGACCGACCCCGATGCGCCGAAACATCGGGGGATCACATACCTCCTGGCGCCTCTCAAGGACGACCGAGGCGAGTACCTGCCGGGCGTCACGGTCAGGACGGTGCTGAATGCGATCGGCCGGCACCGTTGGGACGAATTGTTCCTCGACAACGTCCGGGTCCCTGCTCGCAACGTCATCGGCGAAGAGAACCGCGGCTGGTACGCCGCCATGACGACACTCAGCTTCGAACGCTCCAATATCCAGGGGCCCGCGGGGCTGACCCGCCTGATCGAGCACTACATAGATTTTTGCCGCGGTCAGAAGAGAAGGGGTTTGCACAGCCCGTTCGACTCACCCGTATTCAGACACCGCGTGGCCGACCTTCGGGCGCGGATCGAAGCGATGCGCATGCTCTCGTACCGCATCGCCTGGATGCAGAGCCAGGGACTCGTACCGCAAAAGGAAGCGTCGATGACCAAGTTTTGGGGCGATGATCTCGACCAGCGGACCTACAAGACGCTTTCGCGAGGGCTTCAGGAATTCGGCGAGTTGCTTCCCTACAACAAATTCGCGATCCCGTACGGTGGATTCTTGAATTCTCGCGCGTTCATGACGGGCACGCTCAGCATCTCTGGCGGCACGACTGAGATCCAGAAAAACATCATCGCGCAACGCGGCCTCGGCCTACCCAGATAGAGAGCGTCCTTTCTTCCGGCATCTTCATATTCTCTTCAAACTCCGGCCCTATAACTAAGCCATCACAGAGCACCGCTCACGGTGCGAGGAGGTCTCAGCGATGGGGAAGAAGTGGTTGGTTATTCCGGCGCTCATGGTGGCGCTGGTCGGTTTCATGGGCGGCGCAGCGTTGGCACAGACGGAGGATCCTCAAGGAACCTCACCGGTGAAGAGTTTGGTCGCTCGGGTCGCCGAAAAACTGGGACTCAGCGAATCCACGGTGCAAGACGCGTTCGACGAGTCACGCCAGGAGATGCAGGACGAGATGATCGATCGCAAACTCAACCGGCTGGTCGAGAACGGGACGCTCACGCAGGAAGAGGCGGATGATTACGGGGACTGGCTCGACGCCCGGCCCGACATCGGCCCAAAGATCGGCGCGTTCGGCGGCTTCGAAGGTCGACGTCACGGACGCATGCATCGTGGGCATCGGGGCCCACGCGGCGGCCACGATGCTCCCCCTCCCGCGCCGGAGGCTGAAGGCACCGCGGCGTAGGAATCAGGCGATGACGGTTGGAGGCGGTCGGCCCCGCCTCCAACCGTTTCGTCGCACACTGGCTCGTAGCGAACAGATGCAATCTTGACCCCTGGAGAACTCGCGTGGGAAGCACCGTCTTAGTCATCGAAGACGATCCCAATACCGTGGAACTGGTCGGCATGTATCTCCGGAGAGATGGCCACAAAGTGCTCTCCGAGCGTGATGGTCGGGACGGACTCCGGGTCGCGATCGAGTCCAAGCCGGACCTCCTGGTCCTCGACCTGATGCTGCCGGGGATG
>CAZIBZ010000110.1:0-3312 GCA_964537445.1 uncultured Dehalococcoidia bacterium
ATGACGGAGGCCGGATCGGTCGTCAGGAGGTCCGTGTCTACGTCAACCCCTCGGTCTCGGTTAGTGTCACGCACGAGGACTCTGGTCAAGCGAACCTGCAACCCGGTGTGGTCAACCAGCGACTCGGGACGGGTAGCTAACGCTCGAACGAGCCCAGTTCCGACCACCCCCATTCCGAGAAGACCAATCCCGATGTATCCACGTTCTCGGGGCCCGGCAGGAGCCCCGTTAGCCACTCGCGCTTCTCCGCGGGAACAGCTCTCGGTCCTGATTGATCTGGTTGAGGACCCAGGTGTATCGATCGCTGGACACGCCCCCAGTCGGCAAGCGCAACCGCCCGATTTCCACCAGCTCCTCTCGGCGATCTAGGAGCCACGCGTTCAGCGCCTGGGACTCCAGCCGGGACACGTGCCGGTCTTCCACTTCACGGACCTCTGGTTCACCCACCGCCTTGATCACGAAGACACCAGACTGCCCGTAGAGAGGCTGGCTGACCGCGCCGGGTTCGAGTTCGAACATGACGGCGTCGAACGCCTCCCGAACGCCCGGTGGGACCCAGCCGAGATCGCCTCCCGACTCTTTCGTTTGCGTGTCGCGCGACATTTCTCTCGCAACGGCTCCGAAATCTTCGCCCGAATCGATCCGGGCGACCGCCGTTCGCGCCAATTCGATGTCCGACAGCTGGATCACCTGCAGGTACCGCTGCAGCAGCGTCGCGGGGAGATTCGCTTTCAGGGAGACTTCCAACTTCGCGCGCAGGACTTCAGCTTCAGCAACGTCTCTGAAAGTCGATTCGCTGATTCCCAGGAGGGCCAATCTTCGGCGATACCGCTCCTGATACTCGGATTCCGGAACGGATTCATCTTGCGCGACGGTGGCGCCCAGAATCTGGCTTTTCACTTTGAAATCGATCTCTTCTTCCGAGGCCGTGATCCCTTCCTGGCCGGCAAACTGCGCGATGATTTCCTGGCGCTCGATCTCTGCGAGCATGTCGAAAATCAAGCTGTTCAATGTCTCCAGCTGGAACGCGCCGGTTGCCTGTGCCTGGGCGATCACCATGCGAGTTCGCGTCAGATAATTGCCCCACGAATACCGAGCCTCGTTCACGACGAGGGCGGTTTCCTGATGAGGGCGGACGAACACGACGTAATACCCGGTTGCTGGTATCACCAAAGCGAGGATCAGGCTGAGCAATCCGGCGACGATCGCGACCCGCCCCGCGCGGAATCGGCGCCGTCGCTCTGCCCGGCGGCGCCTGCCTACCGGAACCAGAGGCGCGTCCGCGGCGTCGCCCTCAAGCGACGTGGGTTGATCCGTAGCCAAGAAGATACCCCGACCCTTTCTGGCCTAGTCTACACAGCGGTCGGGGTCCGGACTGCTTGGCAGGGGGGTTATCGGTCGCGGGTCACAGGGACGGGGTTGCGAGAACGATCCGTAGTGAACGGCAGGAGCCCGACCTGCCGCGCCCGCTTGATCTGGTTTGAGAGCGTTCTCTGGTGCTTTGCGCACGTGCCCGTCTTTCGTCGAGGTTCGATCCGGCCTCGCTCCGAGATGTATCGCCGGAGCCCCTCGGCGGCCTTGTAATCGATCACCGTGTCTTTGTTCGCACAGAAGAAACAGACCTTCCTGCGCGGGAAGTATCGTCGACCGCCGGGTCGACCACCGCGGTCACGATCCCGGTCTCTTGGCGGCCCACCCGGTCGCGGCCCACCAAATCCCCCACCACCGGGTCCCGGAGGGCGGGGGGGCCCGTCAGACGGAGGGCCGGCTGCGGGTGAGGCATCGCCAGCCGGAGAGGGCAGGGGTGCCGGATTTTCCGGCGAGATTTCAGGCGTTGTCATTCATCCTCCGTCAACTGATCGCTGTGGCTCGGCGTTCCGTCGAGCACCGGTGGTGCGTCTCCTAAAAGGGCAGGTCCTCGGTGTCACCCGAGCCAAGGTCGGGTTCGTCTGGAGGATCTGAGAACGGCTCGTCGGTGGTTGGGGGGGCGCCGGGCTGCTGCGGCCTGTCGAGGAAGAGGACCTGGTTCGCGACGATCTCACTCCGGTTCCTTGTGACTCCGTCGCGGCCTTCCCAGCTACGACTCTGAAATCGACCTTCAACGTAAACCTTCCGACCCTTTCCGAGGTGTTGATTGCACAACTCAGCGAGTCGATTCCAGGTGACGATCGTGAACCACTCGGTTTCCTGGCGTTTTTCACCATCGCCTGCGGTGTAGCCGCGAGTCGTCGCCAGGCGAAACGAAGTAACCGGGTTCCCATTCGGCGTGTATCGCATTTCCGGGTCGGTCCCCAGATTGCCGATC
Source organism: uncultured Dehalococcoidia bacterium (assembly GCA_964537445.1). GTDB lineage: Bacteria > Chloroflexota > Dehalococcoidia > UBA6926 > UBA6926 > JASLZO01. Next base: position 2,306 of record CAZIBZ010000110.1, read on the forward strand.
ACCATGATCTTGTTGAGGCTGGTCATGCCGGAAGTGCAGGTCGCCTAGAGGCGGAGCAGCAGGTTACGAACGATCTGCTGTTCCATCCGTAGTCCAGATTCGAGATCGGACACCTTTTCCGGTTCCAACTCGAAGTGGGACACGACGAACGTGCCGTCGTCGCGTTTGCGGATCGGATATGCCAGACGCCGTCGCCCTTGGACTTCGGTCTCTTCGCCGGTGCCGCCCTGGTCCAGGATCAGCTTCTGGAGCTTCTCGACCGCCTCCGGAACTTCTTCGTCCGCAACGGTCGACTCCAAAACCACCATCAGTTCGTATTTGGCCATTAGCCTCCCCAACTAGCAGCCGAATTATACAACGCGACTCGTTCTTACCCGTCCAGGCCAGGCACTGGAAAATCACGGGTGAGGATTCGAACTTCTTCTCGGACGCCCTCGACCACTTCTTCGTTGTCCACGTTGCGAAGTACCCGTCCGATCAATTGTGCGACAGCTCTCACGTCGTCTTCCCCGAATCCCCGGGACGTGATCGCCGCCGTCCCGATGCGCACACCGCTCCCGATCCGAGGTGGCTGTGGGTCGAACGGAATCGTGTTCGCATTCAAGATGATGTCCGCGCGTTCCAGTGCTTTCTCCGCGACCCTACCGGTGGTTTCAAGTGGTCGAACATCGACCTGGAAAAGGTGGCTGTCGGTCCCGCCGGATACGATTCGAAGCCCCAGGCCCTGCAGTTCATCAGCCATCGCGCGTGCGTTCGCAAGGACCTGTTCCTGGTATTGCTTGAACGACGGCTGAAGCGCTTCCTGGAAGCACACTGCTTTCGCCGCGATCGTGTGCATCGCTGGCCCCCCCTGCGCACCCGGGAAGACCGAACGGTCGATGGCCGCTGCATGTTCATCAGTCGTAAGCACAATGGCTCCGCGAGGCCCACGGAGTGTCTTCTGCGTTGTGGAAGTCACAAACTGCGAGTGAGGAACCGGGTCTGGGTAGACGCCGGCCGCGACGAGT
>CAZIBZ010000111.1:0-3036 GCA_964537445.1 uncultured Dehalococcoidia bacterium
CGCGTCTGCTTTCCCGTAGGTTGAGAGTGTGGCGAGGGTGCCTCGCCTTCACCAGCGGGTTCAGGAATGGCCAGGACTCTTACATGCCGGGACCTCGTCGCCGATGTGCTAGCCAACTGGCCCGTAACCGCACGAGTCTTCATCGACCGCCAGATGGGCTGCGTGGGGTGTGTCATGGCGCGGTTCGAGACGGTCCCGGAGGCCGTTGACGCTTATGGCTTCGTCTTAGAGGACTTCCTCCGTGAGTTGACGGAGGCCATTGACAAAGGAGGAGTAGATGACACGGCTAAGTGACAGACAAAGCACGGATCGAAGTGAACGCATGAGCGAAAAAACGAACGCAGGCAGGTTCTGGTTCTTCTGTATGTCCGTCACTCTCGCCTTGATGCTGATAGGGTTGCCAGACAAGGCAAGGGCGCACTGCGATACGATGGACGGTCCGGTCGTAACGGATGCCCGGGCAGCGCTCGAAGCGGGGGACGTGGTCCCGGTCCTTAAGTGGATCCCCGTGGAGGACGAAACGCGGATAAAAGCAGCATTCGAGAACACGCTTGCCGTGCGGGAAGTGGATGCCAGGGTGCGCGAGTTGGCCGACCGCTATTTCTTCGAGACGCTCGTTCGCCTCCACCGCGCTTCCGAGGGCGCTCCGTTCACAGGGATCCAACCTGCCGGAACGCCCGTGGAGCCGGTGATCGCCGAGGCGGACCGAGCGCTCGCAGCGCGTTCGATCTCGCATCTCGCGCAGCACTTGAATGAGGCGCTGAGGGATCAGATTACCCACCGGTTCGAACGCGTCCTCAGTTCGAGCGACGTCAAGGACAGCAGTGTCGCCCAAGGCCGCGAGTTCGTCGAAGCGTATGTGGAGTTCACCCATTTCGTCGAGCGTCTGCACCAATCCCTGTCGACGTTGGCAGCTCACCATTCGGCTCATCCCGCTCATTGATCGGGGCAGGCATGCAGGTGAATGAAGATCGCATCCGCCGAGCGCAGGAGTTGATGGACAAGGAGGGCATGATCGGCCTGATGATCATGAACCACGACGACTACGTCTATTTCTTCGGCGAGAAGCGCTCGCAGCCGCGCGCCATAATCCCGGTCTCGGGACCGCCGATCTTCATCAGCTTTGCCGCGGAAGAGCCGGAACTGCGCCAGGCGCTCGGCGGCGAAGCGGTGAAGGTCTTCACCCACGTGGGAGAGCAGATCTCCAACGTCAGACAGACGTTTCGGTCGTTGTTCGGCGGGCCCCCACCAGGGGTATCACCCGATCCCAACCGCAGGCCGCGGGTCGGAATGCAGATGTGGTTCCACACGCCGGCGTTCCTCGTCGATCTGTTCAGGAGGGTCAATCCACAGGTCGACCTGGTCTCCTCGGATCCGGTGATGGATGAGCTCCGCATGGTCAAAGAGCCCGGGGAAATTGAGCTCATGCGCGAGGCCCAGGCTATTGCGGCTGCCGGCATGGATCGCGCCAGACAGCTCCTGTGCGCGGGGATCACGGGACACGAGATCGCCACTGAAGTCCTGTACACGATGATGAAGGCAGGCGCCGAGGGCACGAGCACGCCGATCCACATCAACAGCGGCATCCGCAGCTGCTGGATTCATGGCAAGGTGGACAAGAAGCCCATCGAGCAAGGAGATCTCGTCGTCATCGACCTGACGCCGCAGTACGAAGGCTACTGCGCCAATCTCGCACGCACCTACGTCGTCGGTGAACCGGATCGGATCCAGACGCAGTTGCTCGATGCCTACCGCCAGATGTGCGAGGCCACGCAGTCCGCGCTGAAACCGGGAGTCACGGTCGCCGAACTCGACGCTCTGGGGAAAGAAATCTGCGATCACAACGGACTCAGCGACCATCACCTGAACGGCATCTCTCACGGAATCGGGCTCCGATTTGAGGAAAACCCGGCATCTACCATCATTCCGGCGCACCGGAAGACGACGCTTCGCGAAGACATGACGGTCACGATCGGCCATACGGTTCTGGCGGTTCCCGGCGTCGGCGGCGTGCGTTTCGAGGACGTCTACCGAGTGACGCCGGCCGGCGGCGAGCCGCTGCACAGCTATGCATTCGACCCCACAGTTGCGTGACCAGCGACAACCAGGCCGAGTTCGTCGACATGCGGGATGGGTCCAAGTCGAGGGGGAGAACACACCGAGACTCCTCATGCGGATACCCTTTTTCCAACAGAAGTCATGAACCTGTGAGTTACCTGAAATGGATCTGAAAGGTCCGTCTTTGGATCAATCTTTGTCGTGAAGCCTCGTCCGGTTAGAATCGCCTGGAACAAATTTGCGAACATCCCTCTCTCCGGCAAGCTGGAGTCACACTTGGACCCGGCGGAGTATCGCAGATTTGCGGACAAAGCACACAAGGGGGTGCATCCCTGTTATCATATCGACAACGACATCTTTGTTGAGCTTCCGGCACCTGATTGGGGGACCGGTGATCTTTTGATCTATTGCGCCGACAAGGGTTGGTTGGTCCGACGCAATTATGTGGATCACTGGTACGTAGACATCGGGTTTTTCCGCCAGGTGGACGAAGACGTCTACTCCTGGACAGACTTGTGGCTTGATGTCGCTACACCGAGTAGTGGCCGTTCGTACCAACTGCTCGATTCAGGCGAGTTTGGTCATGCGATTGCTGATGGCCTGGTTTCGCGGAACATGGCGGCGTACGCTTTAAGCAGCCTCGACGATCTAGTTGGTCTGTTTCACGACGGTAGTTTCCCAACGCAAGAGATTGCTAGGGCCGAGCAAACAGCTATTGAGTTGGGGCGATAAGCGCACTATCCGAATGATCCACTTCAGGTAACACGCCCGTGTCCGGCTTCGGGCATTCGCCCTTCGCGCAACCGCGTTCGCGGTTCGGGCACGGCGGTGACGGCACACGAAAACGGAGGAGACCCCATGGAAGCCACCCAGATGCTGATGGAGGAACACCGTCTCATCGAGCGCGTCATCACGGCGCTGGAGAGCGTCGCGCAACGGCTGCGCAACGGCGAGGAGGTAGAGCTCGAGTTCTTCCGC
>CAZIBZ010000112.1:0-12937 GCA_964537445.1 uncultured Dehalococcoidia bacterium
TCGAGAGGTTCTTAGGAACAAAGGGGGGGAGAATGGCTGAATTCGAGAACATCATCTACGAGGTCGAGGACAACACGGGGTGGATCACTCTGAACCGCCCTGAGCGGTTGAACGCGCTCAGCCGGGCGCTTCTGGCCGAACTGGAGCAGGCGCTCAACGCGGCGAAACAGGACGACGAGGTCCGCTCAATCGTCATCAAGGGTGCCGGGCGGGCGTTCTCGGCCGGGTACGACATGAACGTGCAGACCGAGGGCGACGAGAAGTGGGACGCGCTGTCATCGACGCTGCGAGACGGTCCCGGGGATATGTACAAGCGCGCGATCTGGGACAACCCGAAGCCAGTCATCGCGCAGGTTCACTCGTTCAGCCTTGCCGGTGGCGGCCATATGGCATGCAACTGCGACATCACGATCGCGGCGGATGATTCGCTGTTCGGATACCCGCCGGTCAGGTACGGAAGCGTCATGATGGGACTGTTGTGGCCGGAGTTAGTAGGGATGAAGAAGGCGAAGCAACTGGCCTTCACCGGAACGATGATGACGGCGCAGGAGGCGCTGCGCGTGGGCATGGTAAGTGAGGTCGTGCCACGGGACGACCTAGACGACCATGTCAGAGCGCTGGCGAAGACGATAGCAAAGGTGCCGCCGGAGTCGACGCACCTGAACAAGATGGCGATCAACCACTACTACGAGTCGCAAGGGCTGTTCCAGTCCATCCGGTTCGCGGAACACCTGACGAACATCTCGTATGCCGCGGCGCCCGAGGAGCTAAAGTACGGGTTCCAGGACGTGAACCGCGTGACGGAAGTGTCTGGAATGCGGGCCGGGTTCCAGTACATGAACGACAGATTCGTCGATGAAGACAGCAAGGTCGCCGGGGAGCAGATGGCGCGACCCAGCCGCGAGCCCTAGACCGGAATCCGCTGATCAAGCGGGCGGACCTAGATGGGTCGAATATCGAGGCGCTGATCTTCACCGGACTATCCGCGGTCAAGAAGATCGCGCTGGCACCAGCCGCTGCTCCGGCGCCCGTGCCGGGATCTGGCCGAACGGGAGCGTTGATTCTCACTCTTGCGCTGGCCGTGGGGCTGGCGGTACTCGCTGCCGGTCGGAAACGCGATTCCTTGCCGACCGCCGCCTAGCCGGGGGATCAGGGCGAGGGGGTGGCGCTCAGTATCTGGGCCCCGGGTGCGTCGGGTGGGGGTCCGGACTCGGCGATGCAGAGGCCATGATTCGCGACCTGACGCTTGCCGGCCCTTCCCTGAACCTGGAGGACGGCGTCGTAGTGGAGCGAGACTCCGTGCGTGCGACCGACTCCGTTGCTCCCACCTGATGTATTGAGCGGGAAGCTTCCCCCGATGGCGATGCGGTCGGTGGTCATCCACGGCAGCGCTTCGCCTCTCTTCGCGAAGCCGAAGGTCTCCACCCACATGGGCGTGACGACGGTGAACCCGTCGTACAGGTTTGCGAACTGCATGTCCTCCGGGCCGACTCCGGCGTCCGAGTAGAGCTTCTCGGCGAAGCCTGCGTTCTCCTCTTCGAGGTCCTCCAGCGCGGCGGTCACGGAGCGGGGTCGATGCCTGATGCCGGCGCGGCTCAGGACGTAGGCGGGTGGGTTCCTGAGATCTCGAGCGCGGTCGGCGGTGGTGATGATAAAAGCGGCGGCGGTCTGGATGGGCATGTCACAGTCATAGAGGTTTATGGGGGCCGTGACCCACCTGGCATTGAGGTACTGGTCATAGGTGAGCGGTTCGGCGCGGTTCTGGTAGTAGAACCCGTATTCGGTCAGCAGACCGTTGGTGCGATTGTTGACCACGAAGTCGGCCAACTCCTCGTGCTTCCGACCGTATTTCCAGAGGTATCGCTGGAAGAGCACCGCTATTCGGGCCGGACCGGTGAAGCCGTACGGGTGTTGAAACTGGGCCGGGCCCGAGACACCGACGTCTTCCGGCCCGCCCTCCAAGCCGTAGCGACCGGCGAAGTTGTTCAGTGGACGGACGACGAGCGCGGTCTTGCAGCGCCCCGCAGCGACGGCGTCGATGGCGTCATTGAGGATCGTGCCGATGATGACGTCGCGGTCCTCGAGGACGGTCGCATTGTGGAGTCCGATGTTCCGGGCGAGCCACCCTGCGGTCGCCTTCGCTATGCCATCCTCAAGGTCTCCCGGAGTGTCCTGGAAGTGGCCGACGAAGGATGACGGGATGTCGCGGGCCCACGGGCCTCCGAGCGGTCCGGGGGAACTGAAGACGCCGTCGATGTCATCCGGCTCCAGTCCGCAGTCCTCGATCGCTCTCGTTGCTGCACGAATCGCCAGGGCCCCGATGCTGGTTTCGGGATCCTCATCCCAGCGGCGGGACACCTCCGCGTGCCCGACGCCGGCGAAGGCAACCTTGCCTCTGTGCTCCCACATGGTTATTTCGACTCCTGATCAGGGCCGTTGGTCAGCCGGAACTGGGGGATGAGCTTTCCGGGGGCGACTTCCTCAAATTCGACCTCGACGGGATCTCCGATGTCGAACTGGCCGGGCTCGGAGCCAGGGAGGTTCGTGAGAAGCCAGACGTCCGGTGACTCTTCCGCCTCGACGACGGCGATCACCATGGGTTGGTACTCCTGCATGAGCCTGACACGGGTGTCGTGCATGACCTGCCAGGAGTAAATCGTTCCGCGGCCGCTCAGCTGGCGGAATTCGAGGTTTTCGCCGCCGCACCTTGCGCATTTCTGCTGCGGTGGGTGCTGGTAGCGGTTGCAGCCGAGGCAGAACTGAGCGACGAGGCGCCGTTCGTTGGCGGCGTCCCAGAAGGGTCTCGTGGCGGCGTCAGGTAGTGGGACCGGCTTGGGCACGTTCGACCTCGGATTGGATCAGAGAGGTGGCGGTCGGGAGAGAAGGGTCAGCGGGGCCTGAACTCTCTTGGCGGGATATTCCAGACCTCGATGAGGGTGCCGAGCGCTGAGCGCGGATGGAACCACCCGACGACCTCTTCTCGCTCCTCCCTAGGAGGGATGGTGCCGAGCTGCCGCATGCCGGCGGCATTGCCGCGGTCCATGAATGCGTGGACGTTCGGCGCCCAAGGGCAGATGTGATGCCATGCGGCGCCGAGGTTTCCTCCCCGCGAAGCCAGGAACCGGGCCGTCCCGCTGACGTCGTCATTGGGGACGGAGATCTCGATGATGGTCCCGCCGAATGGGAACTCGATGCCGGTGACGTCGTCGTCAGCCTCACGTTCGGGGGCGTCCCCACGTTCGGAGATCGGCGTACCGGCACCGCCCGTGCCGTCCGGCCGATCGATCATGCCCATGCCGAACTTCCCCATGAAGAGGTCCTTGACCTCCTTCTCGTCACGGGCGGCGATGCCGACATGTGCCATGCCGGTGACGAGGCCGTCTCCGCGATAGAACGGGTGGGCGTGGTAGTCGTCCTCGGCGATGAGTTCGATCAGGAGGCCCATCGTGGTCTCGGGATCGAAGTAAAGGGGAGCAGTACTGCCCTCGGCTCGCGGCAAGAACCGGAGGCCCTTCGCCAGGAGGTCTTTGGTGTCTGTTTCGATGTCGGTCGACGCGAACGCGACGTGGTGCATGCCGCCAATGTCATTGCGCTCCGCGAGGAATCTTCCGGCTTCGGAGTCGGTCGTCAGGGGCCGGCTGACCTCGATGAACATCTCGCCGATGGGGAACTCAATGCTGCGGGTGGCATCGATATCACCGGGGCGGCCATCGGGGAGCGGGCTGCGGTGGTGGTCGACCCTCAGGCCCATGCCGTTGGCATAGATGTTCTGCGCGACCTCGAAGTCCGGGCCGATCTGACTAACGTGATGCACTCGGGTCAAAGCCATATCGCGTTTGTACTCCTGATCTGGTGATGGTGCGGTCGAAAGCTCGGATATGGTATGCGAAACAATCTGCCGACCGCTCGGCGTTTTGAACGCCGACTATCAGACCGATGCAAGCTCGATCAGATCGACGTCCCGCTTCCCGGGCTGGAGATCGAGGATGGCAACGGTGCCGAGTTTTCGGAGGTTGGCGGGAAACGAGGTGCTTCCAGGATTCACGAAAAGCACCCCGTCGTGCTCCTCGATCATCGCGTAGAGGGTGCGGCCGAAGACGACGATGTCTATCGGAGTGCCGAAGAAATCCTCTGCCACGGTGCGCAAGGACAGGTCCGGACGCCGGCGTCTCGCGATGTAGCCGGGGCGCACCTCGTCCGGCAGGCTGGTGACGGAAAGTTCGTGGACAAGACCGATGGAATGGCCCTCCAGATCGAGGACGTGCTGGTCCGCGACGCGATCGTCTCCACCGCCCTCCGAGACGGTGGACGCGGGGCCCTCGGACCGATCCGGGGCGCTCCTTCCGGCCGCCTTCACCGGTGCGATCTGCTCGAGCCAATTGAGGACGGACCGGGTGTCGATCCCTCCCGCGTGGAGGATCAGGTCGACCCCATCAAGGGCCCTGGCGACCTGCTCCGGGACCTGGTCTGGCCTGGCGGCGCGGGTGTCGGAGATGAGTCCTATCCGCATCATTTCCCTTTCGGACCCCAGTTGGGGGTCGCCGTTCGGACATCGTAGTCGGAGATCGTTGACCCAGGGCCGATCCCTGATCGGGGTCGAGAATGCTTGACGGAGTCGTGATGTGGTCGTAGTTTATTTCAAGACCCCCTCCCAGGGGGGTATGGGTTAGAAGAACTGGAGGCAGGGGACCGTGGAATCTGAGGTCCGAGACGACGCGCTAAAGCGCCTGAGCTACATCGAGGGTCATCTCGCAGGGATCCGGAAGATGGTCGAAGAAGACCGGTACTGCGTCGACATCCTGAAGCAGACGCACGCGGTGCGTCGTGCGCTGGAGAAGATGGAGGCGACCGTCCTCAAGGGCCACATGGAAACCCACGTGGTCGACGGCATCAAGTCCGGGAACCAGGGCCAGATCGTCGGAGAGCTGATGGAGCTGTTCGACCTGGCGGCGAAGAACAACACTGCGGGCGGGCGGTAAGCATTGTCCACACCGCTCCGAGAGGGGATCCGCTGGTGACGACCGTTCGAGATCGCACCGATACGAAGGAACCTGAACTGAAACGCATCGCCCTCAGCATCGAGGGGATGACATGCGCGGCTTGTGTCGTGCACGTGGAACACGCGTTGAAAGACGTGAACGGGGTCGACTCGGCGCGCGTGAACCTGGCCACAGAAAAGGCAGTTGTCGAGCTGACGGACGACATCACTCCAGACCTTCTGGCTGCCGCAGTCAAAGACGCTGGCTACGGGGCCCGGATGGAGAAACAGACGCTGAGCCTAGGCGGGGTCGAGGCGCCGGAAGACGAAGCCAAATTGACGCAAGCCTTCATGGCGTTCCCAGGAATCCGCTGGGCATCCGTCGAGGGTGGCAAAGCGGCGATCGAGTACTACGCCGCGGCGGTGGAACTTAGCCACCTCCGTGCCATCGTGCAGGGATCGGGGTATCAGGTCACGGGGGTCGAGGAGGAATTCGACCAACATGCACTCGCGAAGGCCGAGGAAGCCGCAGACCTGAAGCGGAGGTTCCTAGTCGCGCTAGTCGGCGGCAGCATCGTCATGGGGCTGAGCATGCTCTACATGCTCCCTGCGTTCCAATCCATCCCGGAGCAACCGTTCAACATCCTGCTGTTCGCGCTGGCGACTCCGATCCAATTCTGGGCGGGCGTTCAGTTCTACACCGGCGCCTGGTCCGCACTGAAGCACAAGACATCGAACATGAATACGCTGGTCGCGGTCGGTACGACGGCGGCGTATCTCTACAGTGCGGCCGTCACCTTCTTCGAACCGTTCTTCGAGCCACTCCATGCATACCACAACCACAGCGCATTCGGTCATTCCACGGGCACATACTTCGATACGTCGGTGATGATCATCGCGCTCATCCTGCTGGGCCGGTTCCTTGAGTCACGGGCCCGCGGTCGAGCCTCCGATGCGATCAAGAAGCTCATGGGAATGCAGGCGCGCTCCGCCCGAGTGATCCGCGACGGCGCCGAGATACAACTGCCGATCGAGCAGGTGCTTCCAGGCGACGTGGTGACCGTCCGTCCCGGGGAGAAGATCCCGGTGGACGGCGTGATCACGGACGGACATTCCTCGATCGACGAGTCAATGCTGACGGGCGAGAGCCTCCCGGTGGAGAAGCAGGCGGGCGGCGAGGTATTCGGCGCCACAATGAACAAGACGGGGAGCTTCCGCTTCGAAGCGACGAAGGTTGGAAGCGACACGGCGCTGGCGCAGATCGCGCGGCTCGTGGAGGAAGCTCAAGGCTCGAAAGCGCCTATCCAGAAACTGGCGGACACGATCGCCAGCTATTTCGTGCCCATCGTGGTCGCGATCGCGATCGGAACATTCGTGTTCTGGTACTTCGCGGGGCCAGATCCAGCGTTCACGTTCGCGACGCTGAACATGGTCGCGGTTTTGATCATCGCCTGCCCGTGCGCCCTGGGCCTTGCGACACCAACGGCAATCATGGTCGGCACGGGGAAGGGCGCCGAGAACGGCATCTTGATCCGGGGCGGCGAAGTTCTCGAAAGAGCCAGGAAGGTCAACACGATCGTTCTGGACAAGACCGGAACGATCACGCAGGGCCAGCCCACGGTCACGGATGTGGTGACGGTCGCCAGTTGGACAGAACAGCAGGTGCTCCACGCGGCGGCGTCCGTGGAGCGCAACTCTGAGCACCCGCTGGCTGATGCGGTGCTGAAGCGTGCGGCCGTCGCCAAGGTGGCGGTTGAAGATCCTGACGACTTCGAGGCCATACCCGGCAGTGGGATCGTCGCTCGCCTCAACGGAAACCAGGTACTGCTGGGCAACCTGAAACTCATGGAGCAGCGCACGGTCCACATGAACGGAACGACCGAGCAAGCGGCGAAGCTGGCTGACGAGGGCAAGACAGTGGTCTACGTCGCCCTGGACGGAGAACTGGCGGGTATCCTGGCCATCCAAGACCCGCTCAAGTCGAGTTCGGCCGACACGATCCGACGGCTTCACGATATGGGGATCGAGACCGTGATGCTGACGGGGGACAACCGGGCCACCGCAGAGGCGATCGCCCGGCAAGTTGGAATATCCCGCGTCCGCTCCGAGGTGCTGCCGGAGGACAAGGTCAACGAGGTGGAGGCACTTCAATCCAGCGGCAAAGTGGTGGCGATGGTGGGCGACGGGATCAACGACGCTCCCGCGCTGGCGCAGGCCGACGTCGGAATCGCAATCGGTACCGGCACGGACGTGGCGATGGAGGCGTCGGACGTGACGCTCATCAGCGGCGACCTGAACGGGGTCCCCACGTCGATCCAGCTCTCGCGACGGACGGTGCGGACGATCTGGCAGAACCTGTTCTGGGCGTTCGGCTACAACATCCTCCTGATCCCTCTCGCCGCCGGGGTTCTGTTCTTCCTGCTGAACCAGGGAGTGCCAGAGATTCTTGAGCCGATCCTGGGCCAGCGGGGGTTCATGAACCCGATGCTGGCGGGTGCAGCGATGGCGCTGTCCAGCGTGAGCGTGGTGACCAACTCGCTCCGTCTCAAGGGATTCAAACCGAAGTACTGACGTACTCACGTTGACACGCCAAGACGAGGAAAAGGAAGAGCGAAGGAGGATGAGATGACCGGACTATTGGGATTCTTGAAAAAGCCCGAGATGGCGGAGGATCCGGTATGCCACATGGAAGTGGACAAGAAGAAGCCGGATGGCGGAACGCACGACCACAACGGCGAGACGTACTACTTCTGCGGTCCGGGCTGCCGAGTGGCGTTCACGAAGGAGCCGGAGTCGTACCTGTCCGGCGAGAAGAAGATGGATATGTAGGTGGCCAACCGGGCACCCGGGGCCTCGTCGCTCACGGCCGACGAGCGCTCCGAAATCGACGACCTGCTCGCGAAGTTCGTGAACCACGGGTGTGGGATGGGACTGGACGTGCGGGCGCAGGCTGTGATCCGCCGGTTGCTCGAGGTGGTGGACGCCAGCGAGCGGAACGGCGGTTAGACCTCTGATCGACTATTAACGGGACCGGGTGCCCCGAGCCTGTCGTCGGGCCGGGGCGCTCAGTGTCGAGACCGGAACGGCCGATCCGGATAGATCCCGCGGCCGATCTGGACGTTCATCCCGGGCGGGCACACAGACCGGACGAACGCCGCGGTGATTCGGGCGGCGACCTGGCGGTCGAGTGCAGGATCCGCTTTCAACCTGACGATCGCCTCGGGCTCGGCGCCGGAGAGTCGATCTCGGAGGTGGTCTTCGAGCGAATCCGGGCTGACTCGATAGTCGATCTCGACGTCAACCATCGGACGAGCGGGCAATTCAACGAAGACCTGTTCACGAACGCACCATCGGCCCGACCAATCGGGCGCCAGTCCAAGGTCATAAAACCCCTTTGGGTCGTCTTTCTCAGCGAAGGACGTCCGCTCGATCGAACCGGGGTAGATGACCGGCGGGACACTGGACCCGGCTGGAGGCAGGAGTATCTGGCTTCGGTGGATGTGTCCGCCCAATACCGCGGCGAACCCACTCGGGACATCCGCTGGCCGGATGACGTCCAAGCTATGCGTGAACCTGAACCCCACGGGCCCGACCGTCGCGCCTTCGAAGGCTTGATGCACAGCCAGCAGCCGAACGTCGGCGGGCCTCTCGTTCCAGCCGGTTGCGCTGAGTACCTGGCCAAATCCGCGGCGGATGTCTCCGTACGCGAAGGGGAATCCCGAGATCGCCGCGCTGACGCCGGCGCAGTCGACGTGAAAGGTCCTCGGCCGATCGAACACGTGGATGTTTGGATGCGCCAGCCATAGAGAGGGCGGCAGCTTCGCGCGTTCATGGTTCCCGGGTACCACGAAGACGGGAATCCCCGTGTCGGCGAAGCGGGCGAGAGTCTGATAGGGGCGGTCAACGATGCTTCGATCGACCCTGCTGCGGAAGAAGAAATCGCCGCCGTGGAGGAGGAGGTTCGGCCTGGCGCGCTCCGTGTAGTCGAGAACCCTTTGGAAGTTCTCGAAGAAGTCCTCTCCCCTGCGCCGAATGTGTATCCGAGGGCGCAGTGGGTAGTCGAAACCCAGATGCGTGTCTCCGAAAAGGACGATGCGGAGTTGCTGAGTTGGGGATCAAGAAGGGGCAGCCATTCGCCACCGTGGGAACGTTGAGGGTTAAGCACATATGTTCTATTATGCCAGGGTGACGACTGGATGAGTGGTAGGATGCGCCGATTTCCTTCGACGCAAGGCGGAACCCATAGCTACATCTCGGCTGCCTCTGGCGTGGATCGACGGCGATGGGAAACTCCTCATCGGAGTGAGGGGCCTTCGGACCTTCTCCCACAGCGCCGTCACCGTGCTTGTCGCCATCTACCTGGACCTGCAGGGTTTCAGCCTGGTGGAGGTAGGCCTCTTCCTGACGCTCGGCTCGACCGGAGCCGCCTCGGCGGCCCTGCTGGCTGGCATCTTCGGTGACGCTTTCGGTCGCAGGAGAATGCTCGCGGTTTTCAGCGGATTCATGGCGCTGACGGGCCTTGCTCTCGTCCTAACCGCCAGCCTTCCGATCCTGGCAATCGCAGCGTTGCTCGGCGGATTCAGCGCATTTGCCGGCGCAGCGGGCGGGTTGGGTCCCTTGGAGCAGGCCATCCTCCCGACCACGGCTCCGAACGAGCGGAGGACAGACCTCTTCGCCGTCTACGGCATCGTGGGGGCCGCGGCCGTCGCCTTCGGCTCTCTCGCCGCCGGCTTGCCGTCCGCCATCCAGCACTTCACGTCTTTGGACCAAGCGGAGTCGATGAAGATCGTTTTCGCCGGGTACGCAATCACCGGAGCTATCGTCGCAGCCCTCTACCTGCGCCTTTCGTCGGCCGCCGAGGTCCCTCCGGAGAAGAGGGCCAGCACCTGGGTCAACCCGTTCCGCCTCCCTTCGAGAAGACGCATCTTCACGATGAGTGGCCTGTTCACGGTCGACAGCTTCGGAACAGGACTCATCCCGCAGGGCCTGGCATCTTATTACTTCTTCACACGATTCGACCTCGATCCGGAACAGCTTGGGCTTCTCTTCTTCGCCTCGAGCGTGCTGACGGCCGTTTCCCTGTGGATCGCCGCGCGGATGGCCGGCGTGATCGGACTCGTCAACACGATGGTCTTCACTCACATCCCATCCAGCGTGTTCTTGATGGCCGTGCCCCTGGTTCCAGCGGCGTGGATGGCGATCGCTCTGTGGTTGATGCGAGCATTCTTCTCTCAGATGGACGTACCGACGAGCCAGTCGTACATGATGGCGATCGTGCGACCGGAGGAGCGAACCGCGATGGCGAGCGCCGGCATGGTCAGCCGCAGCGCTGGGATCGCAGCGGGTCCGTCAGTATCGACGGCGCTCTGGAGCGCGACGAGTGCCGCGGTGCCGTTCATGATCGGGGGTACGGTGAAGATCACCTACGATCTGGCTCTTTGGCTCCTATTCAAACGGGTCAAACCGCCTGAAGAGGAGTAGGGCTGGGTCCTCGCGACCTCCGGGAGTTTTGTCCGGCGAGGCACTCTCTCCAGACGATCTAGGCGCCGGACCCCTAGGCAATATCCCACTCCCACCCGGCCTCCTCCAGCTCCAGCATGGCCGCGAACGAGCCTCCGTCGTGCACCAGCTGCTCCGGTGGGCCCTCCTCCACGATCCTGCCCTTCGCCATCACGACGACGTGATCCGCGTCTCGCGCGGTGGAAAGGCGATGCCGCGACAGTGAGCACGGCGCGGCCCCGGCCCGCGATCGCGGAACGCAGCGCGTCACGAAAGGAAGCCTCGCTGGCACTGTCCACCGCGGCCGTTCCCTCATCCAGCAACAGCACCTCCGGGTCCCAGATCAGCGCCCGGGCAAGCGTGAGGAGTTGGCGTTGGCCGCTGGATGCGGCTGCCCAGGTCCGTTTCGTACTCATGGGGCAGGGCCGCAATGAATCGGTCGGCACCAGCGATGGCAGCCGCTCTCCGGATATCGTGATCGGACACAGGCTCGTCGCCAAGTGTCAAGTTCTCCCGGACCGTGCCGCTAAAGAGCTGCACCGCCTGTGGAACGACGCCGATCAGGCGACGTCGGTCGACCTCCGACAGTGTGCGTGGGTAGTCCCGGCGACGCGAACCGAGCCGGCCCAGGGTCCGTACAGCCCGGCGAGGAGGTGAAGCATGCTCGTCTTCCCGGCGCCGGTCCGGCCCACAATTGCCACATGCTCACCCGGCCGAACGGTCAGTGAGACTTGGTTCAGCACCGCGAGTCCGGGCAGATAGCCGAATACCACTCGATCCATCTCGATGGCCCCACCGGTCTCGCTGCTCCGGCCTACCGGGTCGGCGGATGGAGCCTGTTGGGCCGGGAGAGCGAGCACATGGAAGATGCGCTCCAATCCCGCGAGCGCGGCCTGCACGGTCTGCCACTGCTTACCGAGAGTCGTGATCGGCAGAAAGAAGCGCGGTAGAGAAGCACGAAGGCGGTGAGAGTTCCCAACGAGACGCCCCAGGAGGCCAGCAGTCCACCGGCGCCGACCCAGAGGATGAGAGCCGTGATCAGCGCGGTGTAGACGGCGGCCCTGTTGAAGGCGATCAACCCCTGGCGAAGCGCCTGGCGGAAGCGAGCGACGAAGGCATCCTCGCGCCCAAGGGCATGGATCACTTCCATGCCGGCCAGCGTCTCCTGCAGATGGGTGTTCTGCAGGCCGACAGCCGCACGGTTGGAGCGCTCGGCGTCGCGTATCCGGACCTGAAAGACCCTCGTCACCACGGTTCACGATCCAACAGATGGACGAAGTTCTTCGTGCCGGACCGCACGATCCAGGTCGAAGCGAGTGACCTCGATCTAAGCCATCAATGACTGACCCGCGCGCGGTCGGCGGATCCTTCGCCAACCGAGGGTTATGACGCTCCGTGGCATTTCTTGTACTTGGTGCCGCTGCCGCAAGGGCATGGCTCGTTGCGACCGATCTTCCGGCCCCCGGCCGCTGCTTCGAACTTCCTGTCGCCGGCGCGCGCTGTCTGACAGTCGGCACAGGTGCATGCCGGTGGGTGGTCGCTGTACCAGCTGGTCCGTTCCTTCCCAGTGACCATTCGTCCTCCAGTGCCGGCGTTCTCGCGGGGCCGGGAGACTCCGGCATCTTACGCTGACGATCGGTTCCTTCCGATCACGGTCGACGATACAAGTTTGACAGAGGTTGGGCTGCCGGAATCGGAGAGATCCGGATCTTGGGACTCACGGCCGCGGAAGTTTCAGGCGTTTACGAGATCGTCCAACGTCTCGATGCGCCGCCCCATCCAGACGTTCCACAGAGGTCGATATGAAGAAGGTGTTTCGTATGTCATCCGAATCTGGACCGCCTGCATCCCCAGTTCAGTTGCGCCCGCCAGTTCGTCGTTGTCCCCATCTCCGACGTAGAGGCATTCGTCGGGTGGCGCGCCCAAACACCCGCAGAGGTGTAGGTAGATCTCCGGATCCGGTTTAACCAATCCCACCCTTGATGAGAACGTTGCACAGTCGAAGAGCTCTGCGATCGGCGTCTCATTGAAGAGAGTTGGGACCGCAGGCCCGCAATTGCTGAGCAGCCCTAACTTGTGCCCGGCCCTCCTCAAGGCGGTCAGCGTCGCAACTGCGTCATGACGAGCCGTTAAGGCCCGTCGGAAGATATCGAGGCGCAGATCAGCCGCCTGCTCGACAGTTCCCGGGGCCGGACGGAAACCAACGGATTCGACGGCGACCCGGATACTGTTCTGGGCGTCGTCGAAGTCCTCAATGGCCCTTCTCGGCGCCGTATCGGACCAACCTCTAACGAATTGGTCTTCCTGCATTCCGAGCACGCTAGCCATGGCCGACCGCATCGGGCCCAACTTGGAATCCATCTCTTCAACTACCGTGCCGAACAGATCGAAAATGATGGTCGGCGGCAATTCGGGAAGCGTCACGTTGGTTCCAACCCCCGCGATCGATTCCGCAGCCCC